>CAYFWA010000321.1:0-7532 GCA_964346625.1 uncultured Myxococcales bacterium | reverse complement strand
GGGCCGGTGCGGGGGCCGGTGCGGGGGCCGGTGTCGGTGCGGTGGCTGGCGCCAGCGCCTGCGCCTGCGCCCTCATCGGCCCGCTCCAGCAGGTAGTCCACCAGCAGGTTGGCCATCAGGTTCACGCCCACGCCGATGGCCTCCTCTTCCACCTGGAAGCGCGGCGAGCGGATGGGGGTGGGCTTTTTCCCCTTGGCGGTGACGCCGAGCTGGATCAGCACCGAGGGGACGCGGCGCCGAAAGCGATCGAAGCCCGAGTCGGTGACGGGTGGCACGGCCTGGATGTGGATGCCTCGCCGGCGCAGCACGCGCACCGCCGTGCCCAGGGCCCAGCGGGCCAGCCGCGGGTTGTTGCCGATGAGGGCGCCGCCGCGACGAAAGCGCACCCGCGCGCGGGCCCCCGCCAGGGCAGCGGTGGCGCGGGTGGTACGCCGAATCAGGTGCTTGGCGGTGTTGCGATCCACCACCCGCCGCCAACGGATGGAGCCGCGAATGGTGAGCTTGCTCGGCAACATCTGCCCCGTGCGCCCGGCGTGGATGGAGCCCACCGTGATCAGCAGACGCCCGGAGGCCGCCATGCGGGTGTGGGGCAGGTTGCGCAGGCTGAGCACGAGCTGTGCCGCGGCGGAGATTAGATCCGGACAGCGCGGCCCGGCCTGCCGACACGCGCCGCGGGAGGGGGAGCGCAGCTCGATGTCGAAGGGCACCACGCCCCCGCCCCCGGCCGAGGTGTCCACCGCGATCTCGGCCACGTGCAGGGAGGGCTGCACCTTGAGGGCGAAGAGCGCGCTCACCGACGGCGCGGCCAGCACCCCCGCCTGGATCATGGCGCGGGCGCCGCCCTGCACCCCGGGGGGGAGCCCCACCGAGGCGGGCTGGAAGATCAGCTTCACCGCCCCGGGCAGCTCGTCGCGCAGATCGGCGATGATCTCCGCCACGCCCAGCAGCACGGCCATCTCCACGTCGTGTCCGGCGGCGTGGCTCACCGACACCACGCGGCCCATGAAGCGGGCCTTGCGCTTCGAGGCGTAGGGAAGGCCCGTCCGCTCCGGCACGGCCACCCCGTCCATGGCCGCGCGAACGGCCACCACCGACCCGCTGCGGGCGCCCCGAATCAGACCCACCACGCCCGTGCCGGCCACCCCCGTCTGGACCTCGGCGCCCAGTCGCTCCAGGGTCTCGGCCACTAGCGCCGCGGTGCGCTGCTCCCGGGTGGCCAGCTCCGGGCGGCGGTGGAGCTTGCGCCGCAGCTTCTGGAGATCGTCCTCCATGGCCTCCACCCGCCGCCAGATCCCCCGGGAATAGCGAGAGCTCCGCTTTCGTACCGACCGCAAGGGCCGCGGCCGACGAAAGGCGACGGGGCTCTCGGCCCGAAGCGATGCCGGCTCCCCCCCCTCGCGAGGCAGCATCACGCCGCGGCTGGTAGCCACCTTGAAGTCGCGCCCGGGCTCCTTGAGCCCCTGGGTGCAGATGACCAGCCCAGCCACGGCACCGATGACCATCGCCAGCAATACCACCAGGCGCCAGGCCTCGCCGCTGCGGCGACGTTTGAGGAGGGGATCCCGATACATGGTCCTCGATCGTCGCGGTCGAACGCCCCCGCGGGGCGCGCAACGCTCGGTTCGAACGTCCGAGGAAATAGCACGCCACCCGCGTGTGGACAAGGCGCTGGTCGGAGAGCTCGGTCAGTCCGACTCTTCGAGCTCGAAGCCCGCGTCGGTGGAAAAGAACCGGTTGTACACCGGGGAGTTGTACGACTCGTAGTCAATGACCCATGGGGCGGCCCGGATCTCGCCATCTTTGTACTCGATGGTCAGGGCCTTGGGGGTCACGGCGCGGTAGGAGGAGTTGGAGGGCAGGTCGTCGTTGTACGCCCCCCCGGCGGAAAACAGGTTCAGCAGCTTGAAGTTGCCGTCATCGAGCACGGTCTTGAATCCCTGGATGACCTTGGTGTGGCCCCGCACCATCACGCTGCATCCCACGCTGGACATGAAGTTGGCGAACTGTATCGTCCCGAAGGGGAAGCGCGCGGACTCCTCCTGCAGCGACTTGGGGATCACGTCCGCCTCGCTGGGATCCGACCAGAGCATCTGGAAACGCACCTCCGGATCGTTGAGCTTGGCCAGATCCGGCCAGCTCTCCAGGATGTCGTCCTTGGGGATGCCCGCGTGGACGAAGAAGATCTGATCGAACACCGCCACCGTGGGGAGCTGCTCGAAGAACCTCATGTAGGTCAGAAAGAAGTCCTTGGGCAGGTGCTGCCGCGCGGTGTTGATCGCCTCGGCGGGCAGCACGCCGCCGTAGATGGTCCCCTCATACTCGATGTAGTACTCGTGGTTGCCCCGCAGCGGGTAGACGTGCTCCGGGTACTTCTGGTGAAGCTCCATCACCGCGCGCATGATCCCCTGGTAGCTGAACTTGCCGCGGTCGATGTAGTCGCCGAGCAGCACGACCTTGGGCTCGGGGTTGTGCTCCGGGTCCGCGCGGAAGGCTTCCACCTTGTTGAAAAAGTCCGCCTGCATCAACGCCGCCTTGAGACAGCTATAGCAGCCGTGTAGATCGCCCAACACGGTGATGTCGTAGTGGCGCCCCTCCTGGGGGGGGATCACGTAGACGTAGCCGTCGAGAAACTCGCCGTCGCCCATTACCTCGTCGAAGCGCTGGGCGCCCGAGAGCTTGCCCTGGCTCTTTTGCCGCAGCCGCTCGAGCAGGTCCATCTCGGCATGCACGGCCGCCATCTCGGCCTCGGCCTGCTGGCGGCGCTCCTCGGGATCCCCCGAATAGTGGACCTCGAGGTTGCGTAGAAACGGGTGGTTGGTCTGGGCGATCTTGCGGGCGATCTCGCCCATGAGCTCCAGGGTCGACGGGACGATCTCCACGTCGTCCATGTCGAGCATGAGCTCCAGGTTGAGCAGGTCCGCCAGCTCGTTGCGAAACTCCACCTCCGCCGGGTGTGACACCCCGTCCGCCATGATGAACTCGTCGATGACGTCCATCAGGGCGTTGCGGTTCTCCGCGTCGAAGGAGCGGAAGATCTCGTAGGAGCGCAGCTTCAGCCGGTGCCGGATGTACGACTCGCTGGACTCGTCCTTGCTCACCACCTCGGTGAACAGGTCCTGGATGTCCCGGTCGAACTGCTCTAAGACCTGGTTGTAGTGCTCCGCTTGCTCGGCCTGGATCTGCTTGAGCGCCTTTTCATCGAGCTCCTGATAGGCCTCGGTCTGCTTGAGCTTGCGATCCACGATCTGCGAGATGTACTCGCGGATGAACTGCTTTTCCGACAGATCGAAATCCCCGTCGATGTATCCAAACACCGTCAAGTAGTAGATGATGGCCTGGATCTGCTGCTCGGCTTCCCGGGGATCGTGACTGAATTTCATCATCTGCGCACCCCTCGCTGGCTTTGGAGGCGTCGGCGGTCGCCCGCTCCGCAGCGCGATTGGCCCGCCCGCTGGGCCGACCAGCGCCCGCCGACTCGTTCTCGAGGTTTATAACACGGATCAGGCCGGCGTTGTCCCCAGCTCTCCGGTCGCGTCTTCGTAGATTTTGCGGTATCATCGGAAGGGTGTGGGGCGTGATCCCCCCTCGGATCCCCCCCCCCGTACTTGATTTACCTTTGAATTATCACGGAGGGCCTCCATGACCTACCCCCCCTACCCACCGAAGGCGCTGCTGGCGGCGGTGATCCTCGGCGCCTGCGGGCTGGGCGCCGCCGCCTGCGGGGTCGACACCGCCCTGGGACCCACAGAGCTTTGCGACAACGGGCTCGACGACGACGGGGACGGGACCGAGGACTGCGCGGACAGCGACTGTGCGGGCCACCTGGCGTGCCAGGACCGGGTGGAATACCTGTGCGAAAACGGGCTGGATGACGACGGGGACCAGCAGGTGGACTGCGACGACCCGGACTGCGGCGCGCAGCAGGTGTGCAACCCGGACCGGGAGGTGGAGTGCGACGACGGGCTGGACAACGACGGAGACGCGTTGACAGACTGCGCCGATCCCGACTGCACGCCCAAGGACGTGTGTCAGGAAAAGTGCAGCGACGGACTAGACAACGACCGGGATGGACTCACCGATTGTCGGGACCCAGACTGCGAGGCCCACGCCGACTGCCAGGTGCCCGCGGAGCTGGACTGCGCCGACGGAGTCGACAACGACCACGATGGCCTCACCGACTGCGCGGACGACGACTGCGTAGAGGCTGACGCCTGCCAGGGCGGGCCCCGCCTCGAGATCTGCGACGACGGCGTGGACAACGACCACGATGGGCACATCGACTGCGACGACCCGGACTGCGCTGGCAACGGGCAGTGCGAGGAGTGGATCTGCGACGACGGCTGGGACAACGACCACGACGGGCTCGTCGACTGCGAGGACGGCGACTGCCAGGGCGGCCCCCTGTGCCAGCCCGATCCCACCTGCCAGACGGCGATCCCCATCGGCTGCGGCGACAGCCTGTGGGACTGGAACATCGGCGCCCCGAACACCTGGACGACCTACCCGTGCCTGGGCACCCCCACCCAGTACCAGGGCGGCGAACGGATCTACGAGCTGACCACGACACAGTCGTACACCGGCTCGATGATGGTGGAGATCGAGGGGATGGACGGAAATGTCGAGATGTTGCTGGTCTCCTTCGGCGGCGCCCCGGGGCAGTGCGATCCCACGGTGGGCTGCCAGGCCAGCGCCTCGAGCGCCGGCGAGGAGGCCACCCTCTCGCTCTACCCGGCGGCGGGCACGACCCTGTTCCTGGTGGTCGACAGCGTCCAGGCCCAGGGCAGCGACTTCACGCTCTCGGTCTACTGCGAAAACGGCACCCAGGAGCTGTGCGACAATGGCCACGACGACGATCTCGACGGCGCGGTGGACTGCTGGGACATGGACTGCCTGAACGCCCCGGCTTGCAACTATTGGGTGAGCGGCGGAACGGCGTGCGACCCGGCCAACCCGGGGGAGTGCGCTCCCGGCGAGCACTGCCGCCACAAGGTGATCGCCGGCCTGGTGCGCAACGACGGCGTGTGCACGCTCACCTGCCAAACCAGCATCGACTGCGACAACAGCGACTATCCGTGGGGCGCCTGTCTCAGCACCGGCATGAACCAGCACGAGTGCGTCCAGCGGTGTGGCTCCAACCTCACTGGCTGGCAGCCGGGGGATTGCCCCCCGGGCACCGAGTGCCGCGATCCTTCCCTGGGGACCATCAACCCCGCCGACGGGGTGTGTTTCCCCATCCACTGATCGGTGGCCGGGTCCGTCGCTGATCCCGGAGGACCATCCCGGGATGGTCTCTACCACCCCGGGATGGTCACTACCACGCGTTGACGCCTTCCAGACCCGGACTATAATGCCGCCAGCCCGGGCGTTTTCGCCGCGCCCGGCACGTGCGGGAGCAGCGGTAATGGCCAAGATCGATCACGTTCGAAACATCGGCATCGTGGCGCACATCGACGCCGGCAAGACCACGGTGACCGAACGGTTTTTGTACTACTCCGGTCGGACCCACAAGATCGGCGAGGTCCACGACGGCGAGGCGCAGATGGACTGGATGCCCCAGGAGCAGGAGCGGGGCATCACCATCACCGCCGCGGCCACCACCCTGGAGTGGCTCAAGCACGAGCTGCACCTCATCGACACTCCGGGCCACGTGGACTTCACCATCGAGGTGGAGCGCAGCCTGCGGGTGCTCGATGGCGCCGTGGTGGTGTTTTGCGGCCGCGGCGGCGTGGAGCCCCAGAGCGAGACGGTGTGGACCCAGGCCGACAAGTTCGAGGTGCCCCGGCTCGCCTTCGTCAACAAGCTCGATCGCGTGGGCGCCGAGTTCGACCGGGTGGTGGACGAGATCCGCGAGCGCCTGGGCGCTCGCCCCGTCCCCTTGCAGATGCCCATCGGCGGGGAGTCAGGCTTCCGCGGCGTGGTGGATCTCATCGAGCAACGCAGCCTGAGGTGGAGCGACTCGGAGCAAGTCTCGCCCGAGGTGGGGGACATCCCCGCCGAGCTGGCCGAGGAAACGAGCCGCCGGCGGGAGATCCTGTTGGAAGCGGCCGCGGACATGGACGACACCCTGGCCGAGAAGTACCTCGAGGGTGGCGAGATCACCGTCGACGAGATCCGGGCGGCGCTGCGCCGCGGCACCCTGGCCAACGAGCTGGTGCCGGTGCTCTGCGGCGCGGCGCTGCGCAACCGCGGCATCCAGCCCCTGCTGGACGCGGTGATCCACTACCTGCCCTCACCGCCGGAGGTGCGGCCGGTGCACGGTCGGATCCTGGAGACCGGCGAGATCGAGGTGCAGGAGCCCAAACAGAACCTGCCGCTGAGTGCCCTGGCCTTCAAGGTGGCCATGGACCAGGGGCGCAAGATGGTCTATTTCCGGATCTACTCGGGGAAGCTCCGCGCCGGGGATCCGGTGTACAACCCCCGCACCGGCAACACCGAGAAAGTCTCCCGCCTGCTCAAGATGCACGCGAACAAGCGCGAGCGACTCCAACAGGCCGTCGCCGGCGAAATCGTGGTGGGCATGGGGCTCAAGACGGTGGGCACCGGGGACACCCTGTGCACCCGGGACAAACCGCTGCTGCTGGAGGCCATCGACACCTACGAGCCGGTGATCTCGGTGGCGGTGGAGCCCAAGAGCCTCCCGGAAAAGGACAAAATGGACTTCGGCCTCGCCAAGATGGTGGAGGAGGATCCCACCTTCACCGTGCGCGAGGACGCCGAGACGGGACAGACGCTCATCTCGGGCATGGGAGAGCTCCACCTCGACATCATCGCCGACCGCCTCACCCGCGAGTACGGCATCAACGTGCGGGTGGGCAAGCCGCAGGTGGTCTACCGCGAGACGGTGGCGCGGGAGGCCACCGAGGAGTACACCTTCGAACGGCGCCAGGACGACGAGCGCTTCTATGGCAACGCGCGGGTGCGGGTGGCGCCCGCCCCCCGGGGCAGCGGAAACTTCGTGCAGACCGCCATCGGGGCCGAGGAGCCGCCGCCCGAAGCCCTGGTGGAGGCGGCCCTCGAGGGGATCCAGGAGGCCTTTGCCAGCGGCCCCGAGGGCGGCTACCCCGTGCGCGACGTCGCGGTGACCCTCAGCGGCCTGAACGTGGTGGAGGGCGCCCACGCCGATGTGCCCTACAAGATCGCGGCCCAGGAGGCCTTCCGCACCGCCATGCGCAGCGGCACCGTGGAGCTGCTCGAGCCCATCATGGAGGTGGAGGTGGTCACGCCGGAGGACCACATGGGCGAGGTCATCGGGGATCTGAACCAGCGCGGCGGCCGTATCGAGTCCTCCGAGTTCCGCGGCGCCAAGCGCGTCATCGAGGCCAAGGTCCCCCTGCACCAGATGTTCGGCTACTCCACCTCCCTGCGCTCCCTCACCAAGGGCCGCGCCAACTTCACCATGCGATTCTACGAATTCGACAGGCCGAACGACTAGGGGGGATGTCCCATCCCCCCCTCCCCATTTCATTCCCCCCGAAGTGTTATCTCTCCCTCCCGGCGGCCCCCCCCCCTTTTGGGGGGGCCCCCCCGGCCGG
>CAYFWA010000320.1:0-7540 GCA_964346625.1 uncultured Myxococcales bacterium | reverse complement strand
AAGGACCGGGGCGCGAGATCCTGCGCGCGCCCGGGCTGTGGCTCGGGCTGGGGGGGCTGGCCGTGGGGCTGGCGCTGGCCGCGGGCACCCGGACGTACCTGCTCCAGGTGCTCGGCACGGCCGGAGCCTTGCTGGGGCTCGCGGCGCTGGCGCACTACGGCGGGCCGTGGCTCCGCGTGCCGGTGCGGCGGACCGCGGCGCCGGGCGGCGGGGGGCTCACCCGGGGCGGGCTGCTGGCCGAGCTGGGGGCGCCGCTTTTGCTGCTGGGCACGCTGATGGCGCTGTATCATCCGCTGCTGGCCGGGCAGATGCCCTGGCAGGCGGACCACACGGTGCACCAGGCCAAGGCCTGGCTGCTGGCCGAGCAGCTGCTGCCCAGCGGCCGGCTCAGCGGCTGGACCCACCTGGCGGGCACCGGCTACCCGGCCGAGGAGCTCTACCCGCCGCTGGGGGACCTGTGGATGACCGCGGTGCACTACGGCTCCTTCGGCCAGCTCTCCTGGGGCGCGACCTACGCCCTGGGTTTTTTCGGGGTGCTGGCCTTCGGGGTGCTGGCCTTCTACTGGATGGGCCGCCGGCTGGCCGGGCCCCTGGCGGGGTTGGTGGCCGGCCTGTTCGTGCTCACGGACGTCGGGGGCTTTCGCGAGGGGGGCTACGTCTTCACCATCCAGTACGGGGTCTGGCCTCTGCACCTCGGGATCACCCTCGGGTTCGTGGCGCTTTTCAAGCTCCACGATCTGCTGACCACCCCGGGGCGTCGGCACCTGCGCCGCGCGAGCCTCGCGGTGGGCGCGGCGCTGCTGGCGCACCCGGTGACGCTCATCTTCCTGCTGGTGGCGCTGCCGCTGCACGGGCTGTATCTGTGGACGCGCCGGGGGCCCGAGGCCGAGCCGCTGCTCGGGCGCGCGTTGGCCGCCTTGGGGATCGGGCTGGCGCTGGCCGCCTGCTGGCTGCTGCCCTTCGTGACCAAGGCCTCGGACTTCTCGGCCCACGTGAGCAACTACTGGAAGACCATGCCCCAGATCGCCGACGGCCTGCTCGACGCCAACCTGTGGCAGGGCGCGTGGCCCTGGACCCTGGCGCTCGGCGTGGTGGGAGGCGTATGGGCCTGGCGTGAGGGTCACCGCCTGGCCACGCCCCTTTTCGCCCTGGCCGCGGCCATGCTGCTGGCGGGCTCGCTGACGCTGTTTTCCGAGCTGCGCCTGGCCTACTGGATCGACGCGGCGCGGTTCGTGCAGTTCCAGCGCTTCGTGATCTTCACCAAGCTCTGCGCCTTCTTGCTGGCGGGGCTCGCCGTGCAGCGGCTGCTGCGCAGCGTGGGGCGGGCGGTGGAAAAACCACCGCGAACGCCCGGGGACGCGGCGCTCGTCCGGCGGTCCTTGGCGCGGCTGGGGGCGGCGCTGCTGGTGGCGCCCTTCGTGCTGCCGCTGGGCTGGCGGCTGGTGGAGACCAAGGTGCTGCCTGTGGGCAAGCTCACCACGGCGAAGCACAAGCAGGCCTTCCGCCGGGACTTTCACGCCGTGCTGGATCGGGTCTGCGCCGAGGCCCGGCGCCCCGATGCGCCGTTTTTCCGCGTGGGGTTCCTCTCGGGGTTCAACGATCACGAGATGGCCAACGCCCAGATCCGCTGTCCGTTGCGGGCCGTGAAGCTGTCGTTCATCCCCTCGGAGACCTTCAAGTACCGGGCGCACCTACAGCCGGCGGCGGTCCCCCGCTCCCGGGAGGACTTCCGCGCGCTGAACCTGCGCTACGTGATCACCAACCAGACCCGGCGCGCCCCTTCCTGGCTGCGCAAGATCGCGCAGCGGGGCCGCGTCACCCTGTACGAGGTGCCCGACCATCGGCCCGCCCCCTTCACCGTGGTGCGCCGGGTGGTGCCGGCGAAGGGCCCGGCGCGCTTCGAGCCGGTGGAGCCGGGGGCGGTGGACGTCCGGCTGCTCGATTTCTTTCCGGAGCGCATCCGCCTGCGGGCTCGCGACGTGCCCCCGGATCACTACCTGGTGCTGCACGTGGCCCACTTCGCCAACTGGCGCGCCGCGCGGGGCGGCGAGCCCCTGCCCATCCGGGCCTACGACGGGCTGGCGCCGCGGGTCAACGGCCTGATGATGGTGCCGCTTGGTGCCGGGGAGACCGAGCTCGTCTACCGCAGCCTGGCGGTGGATCACCTCGGCCGCGCTTTGACGCTGGGGGCGCTGCTGCTGCTCGCGCTGCTCACCGTGGCCTGGCGCCGGCCGGGGCTGGCCGCCGCCCCCCGGGCGCGCCTCGCCGCCTGGGTCCGGCGCTGGCGACGGCCCGCCCGCTGGGGCGCGGCGTTGCTGCTGCTGGCGGGCGCCGGCTGGCTGCTGGCCAAGGCCGGCGGCTGTCTGCCGCGCCCGGAGCGTACGCGCTCGCTGGCCCACCAGCTCGATCAAGCCCGGGTCTGGCTGCGCACGCCGCAGGGGAAGGTGCGACGCTGCACCACCTACCAGATGGGCCGCTGGATCTGCGGCCGCGGCCGCCGCTGGGTGGGCCCGGTGGCCGAGGAGTGGAACCTGCTCAACCGCTTCGGGCTCTGGGCGCACCCGGACGAGGCGGGCACCCTGGCGGTGGCCTTCCCGGAGCAGCGCCTGGGCCGCGCCCTGGAGGTGCGCTACGGGATCCTGCAAAGTGGCGGCGTGGGCGCCCCCGTCACGTTGACGGTGTTCGTCGGGGACCAACAGGTGGCCCGGATCCAGTGGCCCAGGCGCCGGGGGCCGGCGGGCTGGGCGCCCCGACCGCTGCGCATCGACACGACCCGCTGGCGGGGCGAGGATGCCACGTTGCGCTTCGAGATCCGCACGAGCCACATCGGCGGGAGGCACTTCGTGTTCGATCCGCGGGTGGTGCCCTGAGATGACCTCGGCGGTGGATCCCTGCGCGGTGTCGAGCGGGGCCTCGCGGCGCGCCCGGCGGTGGTGGACCCTCGCGCCCTGGGGGCTGCGCGCGGCGGCGGTGATCGGGGGCGCCATCCCCCTGGCGGTGCTCTACTACGTGTTCTGGGCCCGCCTTTCGTTCCCGCTGGATCTCGAGTGGATGGAAAGCGGCATGCTGGTGCACGCCAAGCGCGTGGCCGACGGGCAGTCGCTGTACGGACCGCCCACCGTGGACTTCGCCAGCTTCCTGTACACGCCGCTTCATCCCTGGCTGCTGGGGACGCTGGGACGCGTGGCCGGGCTGTCGTACACCCTCGGGCGGGCCTTGTCGGTGCTGGCGTTCACCGCCACCCTCGGGCTGGCCCTGCGGGCCGCCTGGCGGGCGGCCTCCGTGGCGCCCCGGGCACCGGGCGCCGGTGAGCCGGCCGCCCCGCAGGCGCGTGCCGCGGCCGCGACGGGCCGCGGCGGGCTCGAGGCCCGGGTGGGCGCCCGGGCCGACGCCCTGGCCATTTTCGCCCTGGCCGCCGGGGCGGTGGCCGCGGCCTACGACTGGACCGGGGGGTGGTACGATCTGGTGCGCAACGACTCGCTGCAGGTGGCCCTGTCGGCGGGGGGGCTCTACGCCCTCGCCGTGGCCGGGCGTGCCTGGCGGGGCGTGCTGGTGGGCGGGGCGCTTTTGGGGCTCGCCTTTCTCGCCAAGCAGACGGCCGTGTTTCCGATCCTGGCGGCGGGGCTGGGCATGCTGTTCATCCGGTGGCGGCTCTTGCCGCTGCTGGTGGCGGTGGTGGGGGCCGTGGCGGGGCTGGGCACGCTCTGGCTGAATCACCACACCGACGGGTGGTTCTGGTTCTACATCTTCGAGCTGCACCAATCCCACCGGACCTTCACCGAGCAGCTCTGGCCCGCGGCGCCCGGCCACCTGTGGGCTCGAGCGCGGGGGCTCTACCTAGCCGGCCTGGCCGCGGCGCTTTTGTGGGGATTCGCCGCCCTGCTCCGACGGCGCCTGCCGTCCCAGGGGCTTCTGTGGTTGCTGGCGGCCCTGGGGGGCGTCGCCGCGGGGGTGGTGGGGCGCGCCACCCAGTGGTCCCACGACAACGCCTACATCCCGGCGGTGATCTTCCCGGCCATCTTCGTCGCGGTGTCCACCACCGAGGCCCGCGCGCTGCTCGCGGCGCGCCCACCGGATCCGCTCGTCCGAACCTGGCGCGCGGCGGTGCTGCGCCACCGGCTTCTTTTGCGGGGGGCCGGGTGGGTGCCCGCGGTGCTGCTGGGCGCGCACCTGCTACAAGCCGGCGTCCCGGACATCGGGCGACACGTCCCGGACCCGCAGGCCTGGCAAAAGGCGCACCGCCTGATCGCGCGCCTGCAGCGGCTCGGCCGCGAGGGCGAGGTGTACGTGCCCTACCACCCCTGGTACAGCGTCATCGCCGGCGGGCGCGGCCACGGCCACATCATGAACGTCAACGACGTGAGCTTTACTCGGCGGCTGACCCCCAAGGAGGGGGCGGGGTGGCTGGGGGATCCCCGCCAGCGGCGAGAGCGGGTGCGCGCCGCGCGCCGGCAGCTCATGCGCTCCATCCGGCGCGCCCTGCGCTCGGGCCGCTTCGCGGTGGTGATCCACGATCGACCGCTTGTCGCCGGGTGGCGGCGGCGCGGCCCGCGGGCGGTGCCGCGGGTGGATCATCGCTACGCCGCCCAGCTCCCCGGCCTGATCAGCGGCTACCGGCTCGAGTGGGATCTCGCCTGGGACGGGGCCAGCCCGCGCACCCGGGAGGGCAACCCGGCGGCGCCCCGCTACCTCTGGCGGCGTCCGCGGCCCGCGCGGCCCCCCGCCGGGGGCCGGGTGGTGTTCGACTTCGAGCGGGCGGAGCACGGCGCGTGGCAGGTGCGCGGCACCGCCTTCGGACGCGGACCCGTGTCGGGGCTGCTTTGGGACCCGCGGCGGCGGCGTCCCCAGGGGCTGGTGGCCGGGGCCGGGGGCCGGCGCTGGGTGAGCTCCTTTCACGGCGGGGACGCTGCCACCGGCCGCCTCCGCTCGCCACCCTTTATGCTCGACCGGCCCACACTTCGGCTCCGGGTGGGTGGGGGGCGCCAGCCCACCCGGCTTCGGGTTCAGCTCGAGGTGAACGGGCAGGTCGTACGGCAAGCCACCGGCCCCGGCTCCGAGCGGTTTCACATCGTGCGCTGGGACGTGCGGCCGTGGCTGGGGAAGCGGGCCCGGCTGGTGATTCGTGACCGGGCCACCGGCGGCTGGGGGCACCTGCAGCTCGACGAGGTCTGGCTCGTGCCGCGGTGAGAGCCCTGGTCAAAATTAATTTACCATCTGGCACGCGATCCATCGCGGCTGGCTGCGTTGCTCCTCCGTTACGTACGCCCAATACGCGCCGTCGTCGCGCCTTGCCAGCCGCGCGCCTCGCGCGCCAACTTGGCAACCTAATTTTGATCAGCGAGGTGAGCTTCCTACTCGAGGATATCCACCAGCACGATGGTGATGTTGTCCTTGCCGCCGCGCTCGTTGGCCAGGTCGATGAACGACTGGCAGCTCGCCTGCCGCTCCCCGAAGCCCCACTGCTCGATCTCCCCCTCGCGCAGATACCCGTGCAGTCCGTCGGAGCACAGCATGAACCGATCGCCGGCCTGAATCGGGATATCCGTGGTGTCCACCTCCACGTAGTCGAGGTGACCCACCGCCCGGGTGATCACGTTCTTGCCTGGCGCCCGGGCCGCTTGCTCGGGCGTGATGAGGCCGTGCTTGAGCTTGTAGTTGATCAGCGTGTGATCCTCGGTGATCTGGGAAACCTGGTCGTCGCGCAGCAGGTAGACGCGGCTGTCGCCCACCTGCCCGATGAAGGCCCGGTCTGCCAGGATCAAGGCCATGGACATGGTGGTGCTCATGCCCTTGCGCTCGGGCTCCAGCTCGGCCATGGAGTGGATGAGGTAGCAGGCGCTCTGGATGCCGCTCTCCACCATGCGGCGCAGCGCGTAGCGATCCTCGTCGTTGGGATGGGCCTGGTAGCCGGAGATGATCTCGCGGTGGCGGATGACCCAGTTCTGGATCTGCTCCACCGCCTCGGCGCTGGCCACCTCGCCCTTGGCGTGACCGCCGACGCCGTCGGCCACCACGTACAGGCCCCGCTCGTCGTCCAGCAGGAAGGCGTCTTCGTTGTGATCTCGACGCCTTCCGACGTCTGTGAGCCCGGTGGCGACGTTCATTTGGGCGGGGGCGATCCTGTGCTCAGGGTGCTATACCGAAGGCCATAATGGCATCAACGTTTTTTTTTTCAAGTGATGGCTTCGGGAGCCTTAGGCCGCTGGTGTAGACTGGATGTGTCATGCTGGAGCCCTCTGTGGAGGCGCGGCTCGGACGAGAGCTGCGCGATCGCGCCCCCGAGATCCTCAACGCCTGGATGGATGCCTTGCGCAGCGATCCCGTCTGCCAGCCCACCGCGCTGGTGGACGAGCTGGCCATCTGCTCGGCCCCGGTGCTCGAGGCCCTCGGCCGCGCCTTCCAGGAAGGCCCCGCGGACCTGTCCGCGCCGCATTTTCGGGAGGCGGTGCGCGAGCTCTCCTTCGTGGGGGGGTGGCTGGCTGGACAGCAGGCGTCGGCCTCGCTGGTGGGCAAGTACATCCCGACCCTCGGCGAGCTCTTGCGCCAGCGGGTGGTGGTGGGCCCCTCGGCGAGCTGGCGCACCGTGCGGGGCCTGGAGCGCGAGTTGGAGGCCGTCGCCCTGGAGACCTATTGCCGCAGCCTGCGGTCGGAGCTGCGCCAGCAGCAGCAAGAGACGCTGGAGCGCTGCAGCCCGGTGCTGCGGCTGGCCGCGGACGCGGTGGCGCTGCTCGTGGTGGGCGCGCCTCAGCGAGAGGTCCTGTCGGGCCTCTGCGGGCGGCTTTTGATGGAGGGGCTCCGCCGCGACGCCCGGACCCTGATGGTGGACTTCACCTGGTGCTCGGAGGTGGTGGAGTCGGCCTGGGACGTGCTGGAGAGGCTACTGGAGCACCGCAAGCTCCGCCGACGCCGGTTGATTCTGTGCGCCGCGCCCTCGCCGCTTTGGCGCCACCTGCAGCGCGTCGCCTCGCCACCAGGGGAGGTGCGCTGGGTGTCGAGCTGGGAAGAGGGCCTGGCCGCCCTGGAGCCAGCGCATCCCGATGGTTGAATTCCTGGGAATTCCGGCAGATTGAAATCAAGAGTGCTCGTGCAGGGCGCTCACCATCTCCCGCGTCTGGGGATGCTCGATCCGCTCCAGGCCCACCACCCGGGTCTCGATGTCCCGCCCGAAGCTCAGCGCGTCCTTGTAGGCCAGGGCCTCGCGCGCGGCGTGCATGAACTCCTCGGCGAGCGAGTCGTTCACCGCGAAGTCCGGGTGGTAGACCACCTCGAAGGACTTCACGCCTCGGTGGCAGAGTCGATCCAGGACCTCGTAGACGGACTGAAAGGTCTTGGCAATCTGGACCTTGTCCTCGAAGCGCCCCTGCAGCTCCAGGTGGAGACGTTCTGGGGATCCGGAGGGATTCGGGGAAGTGGGAACCATGAGCTCCTTACTGCGGAAAGCGAGTGGTTTGTAAAAAGCTGCATGTATATTGAAATGTACCCTCGACCTTGTCAACCCTCAGGCTCGGAACGGGCAGGGGGATCGAGTTCTAGAGCACCG
>CAYFWA010000319.1:5281-7555 GCA_964346625.1 uncultured Myxococcales bacterium | reverse complement strand
GGAGGAGCAACGCAGCCAGCCGCGATGGATCGCGTGCCAGATGGCAAATTAATTTTTTGACCAGAGCCCTCAGGGCAGATCCCAGTGCCCACGGTGCACCTCGCACACCGTGGCGATGACGGCCTCGGTGTCGGCCGAAGGTCCGACGCTTGGCACCGGTGACGACGGTGGCGCGGAGCCCGAGCCCGACCCCGGCTGCGCCGGGCCCGACCCCGACCCCGGCTGCGCGGAGCCCGAGCCCGCCGCCAATGGCGCGGAGCCCGAGCCCGCCGCCAATGGCGCGGAGCCCGAGCCCGTCTCCGTGTGCGCGGGCCACGGACCGGGCTCGTGCAGCCACGCCTCGACCCATCGCGACACGCTGACCGCGCAGGCGTCCACGTGGTAGCCCCCCTCGAGCACGCCGACCAGGGCGCCGAGCCCCGGCTGCGTGCGCACGAGGTCGGCTGACAGCCGCGCCAGGCCCCGGGCCAGCGCCGCGAAGCCCTGGTGGGTGACGGCCAGATCGCCGAGAGGATCGTCCTGGTGGGCGTCGAAGCCCGCGGAGACCAGCAGCGCCCGCGGGCGATACTCGGTGAGAATCGGCACGAACACGCGCTCGAAGACGGCCGCCAGATCGGCGTCCCCGGCGCCAGCGCCCAGCGGGACGTTGACCACGGTGCCGGCGGCCCCGTCTCCGCCGACCTCCTCGACACGACCGGTGCCCGGGAACCGGTTGCGGCGGTGCAGCGACAAAAACAGCACGTCCGGGTGATCCCAAAACGCCTGCTGGGTCCCGTTGCCGTGGTGGTAGTCCAGATCCAACACGGCCACCGGGCCGAGCCCGGCTTCCAATAGCGCCGCCGCCGCGATGGCGACGTGGTTGAGCAGGCAAAAGCCCAGGGCGCGCTCGCGCTCGGCGTGGTGCCCTGGCGGACGCACCGCGGCGAAGCCCGCCTGCAGGCCGTCTTGGCCGCGCGCCACGTCCAGCGCGAGGTCCACCACCGCCCCGGCGGCCCGGGTGGCCACGTCCCAGCTCTCGGGGCCGTGGTAGGTCATGGGGGCCAAGGTCCCGTAGCGGCCGGGTACGTGCTGCTCGAGGTACGCGAGGTACGGCTCGGCGTGGACCCGGGCCAGCTCCGCGCGGGTGGCCGGGCGCACCGGGCGACGCACCAGATGCCTGAGCAGATGCCGCGCTCGCAGCGCCCGGTCGATGGCCACCACGCGGCCGGGGCACTCGGGGTGAAACAGGTTCTCGGCGCGGTGTCGCCGAAAACAGGGGTCGAGCACCAGGCCCACCTTCACGATCCGGGCTCCTCGTGCGCGGGCCTGACGTTCGCTTGCCCTCGCCGGTCGGGTTGCGAAGATCCGGCGGGAGCGCCGCGCGCGGGGGGCGATGGCTGGCCCCGGGCGGCCGCCTCCAGGCGCGCCGCGAGGCGGTCGTGCCCGCGGGCGCGCGCCACGTCCGCCGGGCGACGCCCGGCCGCATCTCGCACCCCCGCGTCGGCGCCCCAGGCGAGCAGCAGCTCCGCCACCGCCGCGGCGCCGGAAAAGCACGCCCAGTGCAGCGGCGTCTGGCCGTCGCGGGTGACCGGATCGCAGCGCGCCCCCGCGCGCAGCAGCCGCGCCGCGATGTCCCGATGATCCTGGCGCGCCGCGCGATGAAGCGGCGTCTTGCCCGTGCCCGCCCGGCTGTCGCGATCGGCCCCCCACGAAAGCAGCAGCTCCACCACCGGCAGGTGCCCCTCCCAGGCGGCGCGATGAAGCGGGGTCTCGTCGTACTGGTCCCGGTGGCTCACCAACCAGCCCTGCCGTAAAAGCTGCTCCACCGCGACGACATCGCCGGCCGCCGCGCGCTCGTTGATCCGGTGGCTCACGGGTCGCTGCTCGAGGGTTGTGGCTACCGCCTTGCAAGGATCGATCCCGGGGCGAGCTTCCCAACGGAACCCTGGTCCCAGAGGCAAGCTACAAGCGGGGCTCGCCTGCACCCGAGGCCCAAATCCGCAGGCCGGGGGCAGATCTGCACCGAAGAGAGCTGCACGTTCTCCGCCAGGGGCAGAGTTAAAGGTCGGAAAGAGCCGCCCCCTCCGACCCGCGAAAAGACCTCGATGCGTGTTTTTCACGCCTGGCGGCGGGATTACGCGTGGGCTTCACGTACCTTTGCCACCTCGCCCGGGGCCAGGACCCGAAACCCTGCGACTTTGCCCCAACCCCCGCCGGCGGCATGGTCTTTGCTGCTTGCACCCTGTCGCGAAAAGGCCGCGAAAAGGCCGCGAGAAGGCCGCGAGAAGGCCGCGA
>CAYFWA010000319.1:3831-5181 GCA_964346625.1 uncultured Myxococcales bacterium | reverse complement strand
AAGGCCGCGAAAAGGCCGCGAAAAGGCCGCGAAAAGGCCGCTTCTCGCGTGAGACCAAGGAGCGCCACGTGACCGGCAGACCGCCATCTTTGCAACCCGACGAGCTGAGGCAGCGCCTGTGGCGCGCTGCGAGCAGCGGCTCGCTTGCGGAGCTCGAGGACCACCCGAGCCTGGACGAGCGGGTGGCGCCTGGCGCCCCCATGCGCGCCGTCAGCCAGGAAGAGCCCTCGGTGGCAGACCCGGTGGACGAGCTCGGGCGGACCCCGCTGATGCTCGCCGCGCGGCTGGGCCACACGCACGTGGTGTCTTGGTTGCTGAGTCGCGGGGCGCACCCGGACCACGAGGACGACGCCCAGCAGACCGCCTTGCACCTGGCCTGCCTGGACGGGCACCTGCCGAGCGTGTGCCGCCTGCTGCGGGGAGGCGCTAACCCCGGCCGGGCCGATCGCTACGGGTTCACGCCCCTTTTGCGCGCGGCCATGGGGGGACACCTGGAGTGTGTGCAGCAGGTCCAGACCGCCGGCGGCGACCTGGAGGGCCGCGACACCGAGGGCAAGAGCGCCCTGACCTGGGCCGCGATCCGGAACCACCCCACCGTGGTGGCGTGGCTGCTTTCCCAGGGGCTGGTCCCCAACGCGCGTAGTCGTCTGGGCTCCACCGCGGTGCTGGAGGCGGCCGGCCGGGGCCACCAGCAGGTGCTGCGGCTGCTGCTGGCCTGCGGCGGGGCCCCGGACGTGGCCGACGAGGGAGGCCAGACTCCGCTGATGGCCGCCGCCCGGCGGGGCCACGCGCGCTCCCTGCGGCTGCTGCTCGCCTGGGGGGCTCCGGTCAACGACCGCGACGGCCGGGGCCGCACCGCGCTGATGGCCGCCGCGGTCTACGGCGCGGCCGGCCCGGTTCGTGCCTTGCTGGACGAGGGCGCGAACCCCGCCATGGCCTGTGCTCAGGGCCGGACAGCGGTGGACATGGCCATGTCCCACGGCCACGGGCCGGTGGCCGAGCTGCTGCGCGGCCGTCTGCTCTCGGCGCGACGGGCCGACGGGGCTCGGCGCCACCCGGGAGCCTCGGTGTCGCTGCTGCCGATCCCGCGCCAAGCCGAGCCCTCGGGATCGGCCTGAGCGGCGTTGCCCGAAACGGCGCATCGGCGCATCAACGAATCGGCCGCCTCGGCGCAGCCCATCCCTTTGCCACCTTCCCACAAGCGGCTTCGCGTGATCAGACGCTCGGAGCGCGATCGCCTCCCTGAACAGAGGAAGGGATGGCGCGCCGCCTTCTGCATATGTACCATCTGTGTGCTTCCATACTTGGGATTGTGTGCTAGTATTGCCGTTCCCACGGCGAGAAGCATGC
>CAYFWA010000319.1:0-3731 GCA_964346625.1 uncultured Myxococcales bacterium | reverse complement strand
GAAGAGGAGCGCGTTGTCCGAGCAGCATCAGCACAGGGCCCGCACCGTCCGGATCAGCCGCAAGAAGCTCACCCCGCACTCTTGGGCGCGGGAAAAGCGGGCGTCGATCCAGGTCATCGGGGGCCACCCCGCCGACCTCGGCATGCACGAGCCCCTGGACACCCCCCTGGTGGTGGGGCGCGGGGAAGAGGCCAGCTTCCGCCTGCACGACGACAGCGCCAGCCGCACCCACGCCTGGTTCGGCTGGGACGAGGGCGCCAAGCAGTACCGCGTGCAGGATCTGCAGTCCACCAACGGCACGCTGGTCAACGGTGAGCTGATCCCGAAGCCCCGTCCGCTGCAGCACGGCGATCGGATCGAGGTGGGCGAGTCCCTGCTCGAGTTCCGCATGGCCGACCAGCGGGAGATCGAGAGCCGAGAGCAGATGGAGGCCTGGCTGTCCACCGACGAGCTCACGGGCCTGCCCAACAAGCGCCGCTTCGACGCCGAGCTGGCGCAGCGGACGCGGGATCCCGCCCTGAGCGGAGCCTGGCTGGCGATCCTGATGCTGGATCTGGACAACCTCAAGGCCATCAACGACCAGCACGGTCACCACCTGGGCAGCCAGGCCATCCACGAGGTGGGCCAGATCATCGGACGCCTGGTGGCCGGAAAGGGCCAGGGCACGCGCTTTGGAGGCGACGAGTTCACCATCTACCTGATGGGCCACGACGCGGCCGCCGCCCGGCAGGTGGCCGAGCTGATCCGACAAGAGGTGGGGGAGCTGCTGCTGCTCACCGAGGACGACGAGCCCGCGCGCACCAGCATCAGCATCGGCCTGGCCGCCGCCCGGGGCCCGGAGATCGACCCCGATGCCATGTGTCGTGAGGCGGACAAGGCGCTGTACCGGGCCAAGGCCCGCGGCAAGAACAACGTCAGCGAATGAGGGGGCAGTGAGCGCGCGGGGGGCGCGGAGCGCCCGGGGGGCGCGGAGCGCGGGGGGCGCGGAGCGCCCGGGGCGCGGGGAGTCAGAAAGTCAGCTCCACGCCGGCCTCGCTCAGGCGGAGCCGCGCGGCGTCGGCCCGCAGGCAGGGCCCGACGGCCAGGCCGGCGAACACGGTGCTCACCAGCGCCAGGGGCGGTAAAAGCAGCGCGAGCAGGGAAAAGAAGCCCGAGGCCGCCGCCAGCAGCACCCAGTAGCCCATGCCCAGGGTGATCAGCCCGCAGGCCACGGTGGCGCCGATGGCGCCCCAGCCCCGGGTGCGCAGGGTCTTGAGGCCCAGAAACATGGTGGCCACCCCTGCTGCCAGCAGCAGGTAGGGCACCAGCTTCAAAACCGAGCCCACCAGGGTGACGGCCACCAGGAGCTGCAGCCCCACCAGGGCGGTGAGCCCCCCGCTGCTCAGGGTCAGGATCGCGCCGGCCTTGACCATGCCGGTGGGCTGGGTGAGGGCGATGTCGTCCTCGTGGGGGTTTTGCGCCGCCGGCGCGCCGTAGGGCGCCACCGCGGCGTGCGCGGGGCTCTGGTAGGGGTTTTCTTCCGCGGGGTCTGGTCTGAAAGGAGCGTGCGCGGGCTGCGTCTCGGATCTGGTCATCGGTTGGTTTTCACCGTTCGTCTTCGTCCTGCGGTCTGCGGTCTTCGGCCTCCGGCCTCCGGCCTCCGGCCTGCGGTCTTCGGCCTCCGGCCTCCGGCCTCCGGCCTCCGGCCTCCGGTCTTCGGCCTGCGGCCTGCGGCCTGCGGCCTGCGGTCTTCGGTCTCCGGCCTGCGGTCTTCGGCCTCCGGTCTGCGGCCTGCGGTCTTCGGCCTCCGGTCTTCGGCCTGCGGCCTGCGGTCTCCGGCCTCCGGTCTCCGGCCTCCGGTCTCCGGCCTGCGGCCTGCGGCCTGCGGCCTGCGGTCTGCGGCCTGCGGCCTGCGGCCTGCGGTCTTCGGCCTCCGGCCTGCGGCCTGCGGCCTCCGGTCTGCGGCCTTCGGCCTGCGGCCTGCGGTCTTCGGCCTGCGGCCTGCGGCCTGCGGCCTGCGGCCTGCGGTCTCCGGCCTCCGGTCTTCGGTTCTGCGACGATTTCCTATTTGCGCAGCAACGACTGGCGCACCGGCACCAGGGGGCCAAAAGCGCCCCGCACGCCCGCGGTGCGCAAAAACGCCTCGAGGGGCCGCTGGTCGCAGCCCGGGATCAGACAGCGCGACGCGCGGAAGACGCCGCCTTTGGCGCCGCCGCTCACGTAGCTCGGCTCACTGAAGCTGACGTGAAAGTGGTGGTGGTGGAAGTAATACCAGCCGTAGCCCTGGTCTTCCACCTCGTAGGCCAGCGGGAGCTGGCTGCACGAGGCCCCCGACAGCCAGCCATCCTGACACAGGGTCTCGAGCGCCATCTCCACCAGCGGCCCCACCTGGCCGTCCACCCCGATCACGCGCAGGGCCGGGTGCTGGGCCAGCGCGCCGAGAAACAGGGCCGTGCGCCAGGGGTCGAGCAGGTGCGGGGCGGCGGTGCAGTGGTAGGCCTCGGCGCCCCCCTCGGTGTGCTCGCACACGGGCCGGGCCCGGTTGTCGCTGGAGTTGACCTGGTAATAGGCCATGTCGATGTCGAAGCCGTTGGTGTGGGTCCCCTCGGGGTGGCCGGGGCTGCCCACCGAGGTGCCGGGGATGGCCCCGTCGGCCTCGCTCATGTCGATGGTGCCCAGCGGGCCCCCGTTGCCGAAGCTCCACGTCTCGCTCTTGCAGGCGGTGAAGGCCGCGGCGTACTGGATGGCCAGCATCACGTCGCGCCGCAAAAAGCTTCGGTACTGGTTGGTCCAGGTCTCGCCGTTTTCCGGGTACTCGATGTAGCCGAGGCTCGGGTCGTAGTCGGCCTCGGCCGGGTTGTTGTCGGGCAGAAACGGCACCAGCTCCCCGCAGTCGGTGGCCGTGCCCGAGCACTCCAGCTCGGGCAGGGTGCAGGTGGGCCCGGGGCCCGGGCCCGGCCCCTCGCCGGGGTCCGGGATGCAGGTGCCCTCGTAGCAGATCTCTCCGCTTTCGCAGGATCCCTCGGTGCACGGCGCGGGCTCGCACACCCCGCCCTCGAGGTCGCAGACCTCACCCGCCGGGCAGGTGCCCTCGCGGCAGGGCGAGCAGCGGGCGAGGCAAAAGGAGTCGGTGGGGTTGCCCTGCTCGTCGGTGTAGTAGTAGCAGCTCTCGTTGGGCGGGCACTCCCCGGTCTCGTAGCAGCCGGTGACCGCGCCCGCGGGCACACCGCCGCTGGCCGTGGTGCAGGCCATGGAGCCGCCGCCGGTGACGTCGCCGCACTGCTGATCGGCCGGGCAGTCCCCGCAGTAGACGAAGCACGCCGACTCGGTCTCGGTCTCGTCCAGATACAGACACCGGCTGCCCAGGGGGCAGTCCGGACCGCTTTGCTCGTGGCAGCCCCGCACCGAGCCGGCGGGCACCTGGCCGGCCTCCAGGCAGGCCATCTCGCCATCGGCCAGCAGCTCGCAGGCCTGGCCGAGGGAACAAAGCGGATCGTCCACCTGGGCGTCGGGAGGACTCGCGTCCACGCCCGCGTCCGTGAGGATTTGATTCTGATTGCCGTTGTCGTTGTGGTCGTTGCCCGCGTCGTCGCCGCAGCCACCCCATCCTCCGCCGAGCAGCAGGGCGACCAGCGTGGTCACCACGGTACTTTCCCTTGCCCTCCGCATGTTGCCTCCTAAATGTCGGTCCGTGTCAGACCATGTCGGTCCGTGTCAGACCATGTCGGTCCGTGTCAGACCATGTCGGTCCG
>CAYFWA010000318.1:0-7585 GCA_964346625.1 uncultured Myxococcales bacterium | reverse complement strand
CCGGACGACGGAACCGGACGACGGAACCGGACGACGGAACCGGACGACGGAACCGGACGACGGTGCCGGACGACGGTGCCGGACGACGGTACCAGCCGACGGTGCCGGACGACGGTGCCGGACGACGGTGCCGGACGACGGTACCGCGAGCCTGGCTCGGAGTTGCCCTATTTCAAAGGTATCCTACCCTTGTACCCAGGGATGCGGGGAGGTGCCGTGGAACCGAGGCGCGGTGACAGGGAGGCAGGGTGGCGGCGTGGTGCGGCGGAACGTAAACAGACTGGCAGGCAGGAACGCGGGCAGGCAGGCCGCCGAGGAGGTCCCCGATGAATCTACTGATCACGACCGAGCATCTTGCGCGGCTGCCGCTGTTTCCGCTACCGGGTATGGTGTTCTTCCCCAACACCGTGCTGCCCCTGCACGTGTTCGAGGAGCGCTACCGGGCCCTGGTACGTTTCTGCGCGGCCAAGAACTGGCCCATGGCGGTGGTCCAGATCGAGCCGGGCTACGAAGAGGAGCAGGCCGGCAACCCGCCCCTGGCGGAGCACGCGGGCATCGGGCACCTCATCATGAAGGAGGAGCAGGACGACGGCCGGTTCGACATCGTGCTGCAGGGTCTGGCCCGCGTGCGCCTGCTCGACGAGCTACCCCGCGGCGAGGTGCCGTTTCGCACGGCGCGGGCGCGGCTCGTGTCGGACTACGTGACCCCGGACCGGGAGCTGCTGCAGTCCAAGATGAGCGCGGTGCGGGCGGCGCTCACCAGCCTGGTTTCCCGCGACCGCAAGATCGCCAAGATGGTGAGCGAGCCCTTGATGTCCACCCGCTCGGCCACCGTGCTGGCCGACGCGCTGTCGGCCATGATTTTCACGGATCCGTCGAAGCGCCAGGAGATGCTCGACTGCCACCGCGTGGACCAGCGGCTGGACCACGTGCTGGCGCGGCTCGCGGAGCTGCTGGCCCAGTCCACCGCGGGTCATCAGGGCTCCAGCGAGTTCGGTGCGAACTGAACACTCCGGGGGGCTGTCCCAGCCCGTCATCGTCCCCGCAAAAACCACGGCACGGTCTGTCCGGCGTCGGGGCCGCCGAGGGTGGAGTAACAGTACAGACAGCCGGTGCGGCAGGCGTCCTGGCGGTAGTCCCCGAGATCCTCGCTGGGGGGGCAGCGACAGGCCCGTCGCTGGGTGGAGTCCTTGCCCCGGGGTGCGGGGGCGTCGGGAGGATGGGCCGCCGTGAGCACGTCGAGGGGGATGCACTGGGCGGGTTGCACGCGGCGGGGGTCCAGCGCCACGGTGTCGGGCTGGCTGCAGGCCAAGAGCTGGAGGCCGCGCTCGTCGGCGAGGTCTGCCAACCGGGCCAGGGCGTCGGCCTTGGCTTGGGACGGTGGAGGGGGCCACTGGGGGACGCCAAGCTCGCGGTAGCGCCGGGTCAGGGGACCGCGCAGGCTGCGGACCGCGGGAAACGAGAGGGTGCAGGTGGGCACGGCCAGCCGGGAGAAGGCGTCGGCCAACCGCGCGAAGGTGTCGCTCAGATCGTCGTAGGGGAACAGCGGGTCGAAGCGCCAGCGCAGGCGGGCGGGGTCGCCCAGCAGCGCCACCAGCTCGGGCAGCGCGGCCAGCACGTCGTCGGTGGCGGGGGCGTGGGGCTCGAGGCGGGTGCCCCCCCGGCCGGTGACCGTCAGGTTCACTACCGACACGGGAAAGGCGTCCGGCCCGGCGAGGTAGCGGCGCAGGGGGGGCTGACTCAGGGCGCTAGGGAAGCGCGTCCAGTAGACCACGCCATAGATCCCCGCCGGGCCGCGCCGGGCGCGCTGGTCGTCCAAACGATCCGCCAGGCGCTGGGCGTGCCAGCCGGGCAGATCCGTGCGGCGGGAGGCGCTCAGGATGACGGGGCGGCGCGGTGGCATGGGACCCCAGGAAACCGTCGCGTCCTTCGCCGGGCTCTCGTTCCGCTGCGGCGGACGCTGAGCGGTGGGAGACCGTGGGACGGCCCGCGGGGCGGCCCGCGGGACAGTACGCGAGACGGTACGCGGACCAAGCGCCCGAGCGGCTGGGTCACTCGGTCTTGTCCCCCCCGGAAGGCGGGTCCTCCACGGGGACCGTGTCCCCCACGGAGACGGTCTCGGCGTCCCGGGCCGCGGCCAGAGCGGCGAGCAGCTCGTCGTGGATCGTCTCGTTGGAGGCGACGATGCTGGTCTGCTCCGGGTTCCAGGGAAGACCCTCCAGCGTGGTGACCCGGCCGCCGGCCTCCTCCACGAGCAGGGCGCCCGCGGCGGTGTCCCAGGGCTTGAGCCGCTGCTCCCAGAAGCCGTCGAAGCCGCCGGTGGCCACCATGCACAGATCCACCACCGCGGCGCCGGGGCGTCGCACCGCCTGCACATGCTGGGACAGGCGCGTAAACAGCCCGAAGTTGTCGGGGGCGCCCGACTGCTGATCCGAAGGGAAGCCGGTGGTGAGCAGCGCGCGGTGAAAGTCGCGCTCGCGGGAGACCTGCACCGGCCGGTTGTCCACGAAGGCACCGCGCCCGCGGACCCCCCAGTAGAGCTGGTCCCACATGGGCAGCGCGCAGGCCGCCACCCGCACCTCGCCCTCGAAGGCGTAGGCCACGGAGCTGCCGTAGATGGGGAAGCCGTGGGCGTAGTTGGTGGTGCCGTCCAGGGGATCGACGATCCACTGATGCGGCGACTGCCCTTCGGCGTCCGCCTCCGGCTCGCCCACCACGCCCTCCTCGCCGAGCACGTCGTGATCCGGGAAGCGGTCGCGGATGAGCTTCACGATGAGCTCCTCGCAGGCC
Organism: uncultured Myxococcales bacterium; assembly: GCA_964346625.1. GTDB lineage: Bacteria > Myxococcota_A > Polyangia > HGW-17 > JAJRWW01 > CAYFWA01. The sequence goes on along the minus strand of CAYFWA010000318.1, from coordinate 4,795 downwards.
ACGTCCACCTCAGTGACCAGCTCCCGGTCCTCCTGTCCCTTGTGCTCCACGGCGCCGGGCTCACCGAAGCGCTCTCGTTGCAGCCGTCCCGCTTTCCGGGCGGCTTCTTTCGCGATGTTCAAAATCTCGGTGACGTCGATAGGCATGATTCGTAATCTTGTACACTTAAGCCGGCGCGTCAAACGGATCTGCACTAAGGGAGCGGGTCAAAATAAGGTCTGCAAGTCAGGGCGTCGAGGCGCCCGGCTGGCAAGGCGTGAAGAGGGCGAATATTGCGGGATATTCAACCGATGAGCAACGCAGCCAGCCGGGATGGATCGGCGGCCTGAACGATCAGATAATTCGTGATCGGGGCCTAAGATTCGCACAGCAATGCGTCGGAGGGGCCGCCGAGGGCATCCCGTCTTGGGCTCCCGAGCTGTAGGGGGACGAGGAAGCCCGGGCTCCACGCCCTACGGTTACGCCCTTGACAGGGACGGCCAGGAAACAGATCGTGGATCGCCTGGCCGTCTCCGGAGGATTCGTTTGGATTTTCACCCCATAGTCGCCCGCACAGCGATCTTCGACAAGCCCGTGATGGTGCTGGGCCTGCTGGTGTTGCTCATCCTCGCGCTCACCACCATCATGTTGCGCCAGCGCATCCTGCGCGGCTTCGTGTACCTGGTGACCCGCCGCTCCCTGTGGGTGCTGGCGGTGTCCGCGGCCATCACGCTGGCAAGCGTGGTGACCCTGCCCTTCATCTCGGTGTCCACATCCCGTACGAACCTGATGGACGAGGATAACCCCTACCAGCGGCAGCTCAACGCCTTCCTCAAGGAGTTTGGCAACACCAACCCGCTCATCGCCGTGGTGGAAGGGGGCACCCTGGACCACCGCCGCGAGGTCTCCGACCGCCTCGCCGCCGCCCTGCGCGCCGAGCCGGAGCTGTTTCAGAGCGTGCTGAACCGCATCCCCATCGAGCATATGAAGCAGCAAGCCCTGCTCTACGTGCCCCTGGAGACCCTGGAGAACTTCAAGTCCATCCTGCGCCGCCAGGGCTTCATGGATCCCAAGCAGGTGGAGCGCTTCGTCAAGATCCAGGACCTCAAGACGTTGATCGAGGTGCTGTCGGACGTGATCACCGATGTGGTGGCCAACCCGGATCCCATCGTGCTCAAGTCCGGCGCCCAGGGCAAAGGCCTGGACATCATCAAGCAGTTTTTCATCGAGCTGGAGCAGTGGCTGAAAAACCCGCAGCGCCAGGAGATCAAGGGGCTCGAGAACCTGTACCTCAAGCGCTTCAACCCCCGGCAGGCCAACATGGACCCGGCCGGCTACCTGGCGGACCGCCAGTACAAACGCCTGTACCTCTTCATCCGTCCCACCACGGACTCGGACGAGACCAACAAGCTGGTACCCCTGGTGGAGCGCGCTCGCGCCCTGGCCCACGAGATCTCCACGAAGGTGCCCGGCGTGGAGGTGAAGTTCACCGGCTTCCCGGCGCTGGTGGTAGACGAGATGAACATCATCCAGCGCGATATGTTCAAGACCACCATCATCGCGCTCATCGGCATCGTGCTGGTGTTTTTGCTCATCTTCCGCGTGGTGCGTCAGACCGTGCTCGCCAACGTGGCGTTGCTGGTGGGCCTGCTGTGGACCGTGGCCTTCACCATCGTGGTGTTCGGCGGGTTCAACCTCATCACCTCACTGTTCGCAGCGGTGCTGCTGGGGCTCGGCATCGACTTCGGGATCCACATCATCGCGCGCTTCAACGAAGCCCGGGGCCGAGGCGCCGATCCCCGGGAGGCGGTGGAGCAGACCATCATGGGGGCCGGGCCGGGGCTGCTCACCGGCGCCCTGACCACCTCCACGGCGTTTTACACCACCGCCATCAGCGAGTTCACCGCCTTCGCGGAGCTCGGAGTCATCGCGGGCACGGGCATGCTGTTCATGCTGGTGGCGGCCCTGGCCATCCTGCCGGCGCTGCTGATGCTGCGCCCCGGCCCCCTCCCCAAGCTGTCTCGCCCCGGCACGGGCCTCAAGCGCGCCGCCGCGGTGCGCCTGCTGCTGCGGTGGCCGGCGGCGGTGCTCCTGGTGGGGGGCGTGGTGACGGTGGCGGCCTCTTCCCAGGAGGAGCCGCCGCTGGACTTCAACGTGGTCTCCATGATGCCGGAGAACACCGAGAGCAAGGAGGCCCTCACCAAGATGATCGACGAGTCGAACTTCAAGATGGAGTTCATCGGGATCATCGTGGACACGGTGGACAAGGCGCGGCGCATGAGCAAGGAGCTCAAGAAGCTCAGCTCCGTGCAGCGCGTGGAGTCCGTGGCGGACGTCATGCCCCCGGACCAGCAGAAGAAGCTCGACATCATCCGCTCGTTGCGCAAGCTGTTCTCCGGCCTGGGGAAACGCTGGGGGAATCAACCCCCCATCGATCCGCTCACGCTGGAGGAGACGCTCAGCGACCTGGAGGAGACCTTCGACGAGGTGACGGTGCTCGCCCGTCGCCACGGTCGCATGGCAGAGCACGAAAAGCTCCAGGAGGTGCGCAAGCAGATCGCCCAGGTCCGACGCCTCATCGTGAAGCCGGGCACCGTGCCCCCGGAGCCTCGACCCGGGGCCAAGGAGCGGCTCGAGGCCTTCCAGCAGCGGCTGTTCAACTGGCTCGAGAAGGGGCTGTCCACCGTGGTGGAGATGCTCAACCCCAAGAAGATCACCACCAAGAGCCTGCCCCCCTTCGCCCGGGACCGGTTCGTGGGCCGCTCGCGGGACCGCAAGAAGTACGCGCTGTACGTCTATCCCAAGAGGTCGATCTACGACCGCGTGTTCCTCGGTGAGTTCGTCAAGGAGACCACCCAGGTGGCCAAGAAGGCCGAGACCGACACGACGGGATACCCAGTGACCTTTTACGTCCACAGCCGCATGATCAAGGAGGGCATCGTCACCGCGGCGTTCCTCGCGGCCATGGCGATCATGCTGATGCTGCTGCTGGACTTCACCGAGGACAAGTACACCGTGCTGGCGCTGGTGCCCCTGGCCATCCTCTCGGTGTGGTCCTACCAGATGGCGGGCTGGACCGGCGCGGCCGGATTCCTGCTGGTGATGATCGGGGGCATGGCCATGTTCGATGCCCGAGCCGTGGGCTACATGCTGCTGGCCATGATCCCCCTAGGTATGGGCGCGGCGTGGATGCTCGGCATGATGCGCGTGTTCGGCATCGACTACAACCTCGCCAACGTGGTGGCCGTGCCCCTGCTCATGGGCATCGGCGTGGTCTATTGCGTCCACATCATCCACCGCTTCCGCCAGGAGGGGGAGACGGACGTGTTCGCCGCGGTCCGGCACACCGGCGGCGCGGTGTTTTTGGCGGCCATGACCACCATGATCGGCTTCGGCGCCCTGGCGGCGGGCTCCCACGGCGGCATGACCTCCATGGGCAAGACCATGATCATCGGGATCACCACGTGCATGATCACCTCCCTGGTGGTGCTGCCCGCCATGCTGCGGATCCTGCCCCGCGTGCGCCGGGCCGAGCGCGCCGGGGTCCGGGGAACGGCCACGAACGGGGGCGCGGGCGACCGCGAGCTGGCCTCTCCCCAGGCGGCGGGGGCTCCGGAGGCGCCCGAACAGCGCTCATCAGCCAAATACGCCAATAAAAACAAGGGCGATGACCCGAATGCCTTAGACGCTGCCAGCTCCGGCAAGCGGGACGACGACGCCACCGCCGCGTCCTCGGGACAAGAAGAGACCGACCCCGAAGCGGAAGACGACAACGCGCCCCGCGACGAAGAGCACCCTCGGAAGGACCCGGCGTGAGGCGGGCCGACCCCGCGACCGGTGAATAGCCGCTGTGCGCTGGCCGTCTACGCCCACGGAGCGAACCCGAGGATCCGGAGGATCGACATGATGCGAAAACTCGTGATTGGCACTACCCTGCTGCTCCCGCTACTTCTGCTGGCGAGCCCTCGCGCCGAAGCGGGCCCCCGGGACTTCTTGATCTGCATCCCCGGGAGCCCCGGCTCCTCGGCCAGCGCGGCCAGCTACATGAAGCCCTTTTTCCGCCGCATCGAGTCGCTGGCGGGCTGGCCGGTGGGCGCCACCCAGGGCAGCTACCACCCCAAGTACAGCGGATGCATGAGCCAGATCCGGACCGGTAAGCCCGGCTTCGCGGTGATGGCCCTGGGCGTGTACCTCAAGCACCGCCGGAATCTCAAGCTCAAGGCCATCGGCCAGGTGGACATGTTCGCCGGCGCGGGCAAGCGGCTCTATTTGGTGGTGCGCAAGGGCACCTACAGCAGCCTCTCAGAGCTCAAGGGAAAGAAGCTCACGTCCAACCACCTGGCGGAAAAGCGCTTTTTGAACCAGATCCTGTTCCGCGGCAAAATCAAGGTGAGCCAGCACTTCCAACTCCGGATGGTCTATCGCACCACCAAGGGCATGCGGAACGTGGCCCGAGGCCGCGCCGACGCCACCATCATCAACGAAGACGAGCTCAAGACCATGAAGCGCCGCGCGTGGGGCAAGAGCCTCGAGGTCCTGCTCAAGTCCCCGCCCCTGCCCGGCGCCGTGCTGGTGGCCTTTGGCCAGCACGCCAAGCCCGCCGACGTCACCAAGCTCAAGTCGGTCATCGGCCGCATGTGCAAGGGCGCCCAGGGAAGCAAGCTCTGCAAGTCCAGCGGCATTCGGAGCATGCGCCCGGCCAGCCAGGCCACCTTCGCCCGCATGATCCGGATGTATCGTTGATCTCGGTTCGTTCCTCTACTGTAAGGGCTCGCGCAAGAATAACTTCGGCATTCGGCCGCCGATCCATCAATTC
>CAYFWA010000317.1:5252-7596 GCA_964346625.1 uncultured Myxococcales bacterium | reverse complement strand
CGAGCGACGCAGACAGAATTGATGGATCGGCGCACGAATGCCGAAGTTATTCTTGCGCGAGCCCTTAGGTTGGCGCGCGCGAACGGCGGGCAGAGCCCCGGCGGGTGAGGTCGACCGTCGCGGTTACTGGTACTCCACGTCGAATCCGAACATCGTGGTCTCGCCGGGGATGAGGGTCATATTGGAGTAGCCCTCGCCCTCGTCCCATTCCCCATTGTCGTTGGCGTCGTCCCAGTCGAGAGTGTTGAAATGGGAGCGCCAGGTGATCACCGTGGTGCCGCCGGCCTGAATATCGAACGTGCTCATCTGCTCGTTCTCGGCCACCACGGTGAAGGAACCTCCATCCTCGACATACACGCCGGTGGGAGTGATCACGGTGGGGGACAGGACATCCATCGGCGAGGCATCCGAGTTGTTGTAGTCCGAGATCGCCACTTCACCGATCCCCGGACAGTCCACGATCCACTGCATCATGTTGCGCTGGGTGAGCCGCATGGCGCGATAGGTGCCGGCCGGCAGCGTGGCCTGGATACTCAGCTCGCTGGCCAGATAGGGCTCACTCGCGGTGTGAAACTCGTGCCAAGTCACGTAAGCGGGTGCTACATCCGGCACCTCATCCATGGACACCTCGAGGGACGTCTGCAGCGCGCTGGCGTCGACGATGTCGCAGGTGTGCATGGCGCGCATCTGAGGGGAGCTGGAGCTGCCGTAGGTCATCCGAAGCACCAGCGTACCCATGTTGCTGTCGTTCACATTGTTGTTATCGTTCGTACTGTCATCGTCGCCGCAGCCGGCTGCGCTGGCCAGCAGGAGGACGAATATCGAAAGACAAGTGACCGTTCGCATGGCTCTCCTCCAGGTTTCGTCGTTTGGACTCGGGTGAACACAGCCCGCGGTTTTTTTCTGTATCAACAACGAATTCTATCAACCATGATGGCAAATGCCAACCATGATGCCAAATGCAAGATTTTCTACAAGATGGCTAGGTTTCGAGCGTTCTGGCACCATTGCGCACGAGTGGGCGCAGCCTTAGGGCTCGCGCAAGAATAAGTTGCCCCTCGACTCCCGCAATGATTCGAAGCTATGCTCGCTCGGAGGCGGATGACACCACCCTCCGAGAGGAAATGCATGCAGCTCAGTGAGACGAAAGCCTGGCAGGCGGCGGAATGGGAATACGAGCAGCTCCACGTGATGGATGCCATGCCGATGCTCGGTCCTCCGCCGAGCCCCGAGGACCGCCTAGACATTTACAAGGAGATCACGCGCCGGTGTCCCCGGTTCTTTCCGGCGGTGATCGAGCTGGGCCTCCACGAGCTGCAGCTCGGCCGAGGAAAGCGCGCCGAGAATCGGGTCGAGCGGGGATTGAGGCTGCTGCTGGAGCACGACGAGCCCGAGCACATGGCCGAACACGTCGAGGCGATCATCGACAACCTGGAGACCCTGTGGCGATTCGACTGCAGTCGTCGGCTACTGCGCGAGCACATCATACCGCGCTTTCCCCACGACCTCCAGTTTCAGGACGCCCTGGCTCACGCTGAGGCGATGCACGGCAATCTCGCCGAGGCGATCCGCGTGGCAGGCGAGATCGCGCAGGCCGCACCGGAGAACTACTGCTACTGGTCCAACCTCGGCTGGTATCAACTGCAGCGAGGTGAGCTGCAGACTGCCGAGGCCGCCCTGTCCGAGGCGGCCGAGCTTGAGCCGGACGACGTGGTCTTGCAGGGCAACCTGGAAATACTCGACTGGATGTCGCGCCACGACGCCTCGTACCTCGAATACCTGACCCGGCCGGCCGACCAGGCATTGCTGGACGAGAAGACGGATGAGGATGACTGGGAGACGGTGGCCGATCTCAGCCGGGGCTATCACGGAGACTGGCTCAAAGGCTGGGCCCTGTTCACCTTTCGTGAGCGAGCCCGTCAGCGCAGGTGGATCGCGGATACGCTCAATACCCTGTCTGGCTTCTTCGGGTTCGTGGCGGGGCTGTGTCAGGAGTCGTACCTTCTACACACCGATCTGGGCTACCTCTCGATCCACTTCGAGACCATCATGCACAAGTTCATCTTCAAGCACGGGGACGTCGACGCCGACATGATCGAGGGGGTCTACCGCAGCCTCCTGTCTTACTACCGGTTTTTCCGCCGCCGTCGGCTCGTGGAGGCGGCAGAGCTTCGCGAGTTTCGGCAGACCGCCCTCGATTTGAAGCCGGGGTTGCTCGAAAAGATGAGTCGCTACAACACCGTCCGCCACGACCACGCGCTGAGCGAGCAAGACAGGGAAGCGATGCGCCGCGAGCTCTTCGGCGTAGACCACCTCAGTCCGTTTCTTTGATCGGTGCGCCACC
>CAYFWA010000317.1:0-5152 GCA_964346625.1 uncultured Myxococcales bacterium | reverse complement strand
GCCGCGCCTCCCCTTACCGCGCCGCGCCTCCCCTTACCGCGCCGCGCCTCCCCTCGCCGCGCCGCGCCTGCCCTTACCGCGCCGCGCCTGCCCTTACCGCGCCGCGCCTCCCCTCGCCGCGCCGCGCCTCCCCTTACCGCGCCGCGCCTCCCCTTACCGCGCCGCGCCTCCCCTCCTCTCCCCTGGCCGCGCTGCGTTTCGCCGCGGCGCATCGGGTTGCGGCCTCCGCGCGTCCTATGGGCTCGCGCACCACGCGGAGCGCGCCCTGATGGCCGGATCCTGGTCATGGGAAGTGGAGGAAGCTCAGGAAGCTCAGGAAGCTCAGGAAGCTCAGGAAGCTCAGGACGTGGCAGGACCCGCGCCCGTCACGGGGCGGGCGCGGGGCGGGGAGCTTCAGGGCTGCGCCATGGAGCCGGTGGGTCGGGGGGCACCCATGGTCCGGGGCCTGGCGGCGGGCGCCTTCATGGCGCCGGTGGGGGCGGGGCGGGCGCCGGTCTTTCCAGAGGCGGGGGCGCCGGCCGGGGTGGACGCGCCGCCCTGGCCCTTGGTGGGGTCGGTTCCACCGGTCGAGCCCTTGCCGGCTTCTTCCCCCTTGCCGCCCTTGGCCCCCGGTTCGCCCTTGGCTCCCTCATCGCCCTTGTTCCCCTTCGCTCCCTCGTCCCCCCTGGCTCCCTTGGCTCCCTTGTCCCCCTTGGCTCCCTTGTCCCCCTTGCTCCCCTTCTCGTCGGGGGTCACGGACTTGCCGGCCTTGATGGTGGCCTCGCGGGCCTGTCGCATGTAGCGCTTCTCAATTCGCTCGAGGAGCTTGCGATCCTCGACCGAGAGATTCTTGCGCACGTCGGAGGACAGCACCAGCGGCAGGCCCGTGCCATTGGGCGTGTTGGGCAGCACCAGCACCGTCTTGTTGGATGACTCGGCCAGGGTGCGGTAGACCTGCACCGCCTTGCGCTGAAGGTACAGCGGGTCCAACGTGGAGCTGATGATGATCTGCTGCTTGGCCGCCTTGAGCGCCTCGAGCACCCGGATGGCCGCCTCCTTGCGGGTCTTGGCCAGCAGGTACTTCTGACGCTCGAGCTCCTGCTGCTGACCGATCTTCTTTTCGATGGCCTTGGTGACCTGCCCGGGGAACTGGATGTTGCCGATGTCCACGCTGTCGATGCGGATGGGGGTCCCCTTGTACTTGGCCACGAGCCGTTTTTGGATGCGCAAGCGCACCGCGTTGGTCTTGAGCTGGATGGCGATGGCGCTCACCTGGGTGACGCTGCGGCGCACGGTGGTCCGCAGCGGCTCCTTCACGTTCCACTTGTACCAACTCTTGCCCCCCCAATCCTCGACGATCTCCTTCACCGTGCCGGGCCGCAGGCCGATCCGGGTGTTCGCCTCGAAGGAGACCGAGAGGTTGTCCTTGGTGAGCAGCCGGAACTCCTCCTTGTAGCTGCGCATGCGCATGTCGATGTTGATCACGTACAGTCGCCAGGAGGCACCGGTAGACGCGGGACCCTCGAGGGACTCCCGGTACTGCGCTTCTCCCACGACGATGGGCACGTGGTAGACGTAGCCCTCGTGGCCCGCGGGCGTCTTCGGGTTCGTACAGCCTCCCGCGCCCAGCAGCAGCGCCCCCGCCAGTATCAGACCGGGCACGCGAGAGGACGGGATGGCGAAGGATGACATCGTGAAGGATGACATCGTGGAGATGATTGAACGGGTCATGGCGTCCCTCCTCATTCCTTCATGTTCAGCAAGATCGGCGCCTGGCCGCCCTTGGTGTTGTAGGGCATGACCACGAAGGTGGTGTTCTTGGACCCGGCGAGCTGCTCCACGGCCTTGAGCGCCTCGTACTGGACGAACATCGGATCCAGCGTGGTCCGGATCACGAGCTGGGAGTCGGCCACCCCCCGGGCCTCGGCGATGCCGATCTGGATCTGGCGCTGAGCGATCTGCAGCTCGATGTCCTTGCGCTCGTTGTCCTCGTTGGTGACGAACTTGCGCACCACCGATCGCACCACGATCTTGGGATACTGGATGTCGCCGATGTCCACGCTCAGTAACTCGATGGGGGACTTTTTGTACCGCTTCTTCATATCGGCCATCACCGCCGCGGCGATCTCGGCCATCCGGTCCTTGACCTCGAAGGCCTTGAGCTCCTGCACCTTGGAGCGCACCACCGAGCGGAGCTGCTGCTGGACGTTGGCGGTGTACCAGTTCTTGCCCCCGAACTTCTCCACCAACCCCTTGACCGAGCCCTTGCGGAGCCGGATGCGGGCGTGCACCTGGAAGGTGAGCTCGAGCCGCTCCTCGGTGAGGATACGCATCCGCTCGCTGTAGGTGCGGGGGCGCATGTCGATGTTAATGACCTTCTGGCGCCACACCCAGCCGGTGGAGGTCAGTCCCTTTTGGGATCCCAGGTACTCGGCCGCCCCAACGATGGGGTTCGACTGGATGTAGCCCTCGTGCCCCGAGGGCGTCATCTGGTTGTCGCAGCCATAGTAGGCGAGCAGCACGGCGGCGAGGAACACCACCGACAGCCCGATCCCGGCTGGCCCCGCGTACCGCGTCAGCTTGGCCCGGAGATCATCCTGGTCACTTTTGTCAACTACCCGTATGGACATCCACTGCCTCCTAAATCCTTTTCGTAAGCGTCAGGGGGGATGTCCCATCCCCCCTCGCCCCGAAAAAGCGCGGTTTTTCGGGGCTCACCCCCAATCACCTGGGCTTCGCGCCGCTGCAGGGAAAGCTGCCTTGTTGCCGATTATCACGTTTTCGGTCCTACGAGACCCCTGAACGGTTACTCCGTTTCTTCCTCGCCCGATGGCCGCTGCGATGCCCGACGCGATACCGATCCGACACCGGCTCGTTACGCGATCTGACACCCGATGCGGTACCGAAGCCGGCCCGACCTTGAACCAACGCACATACCCCGCCAAGCCGCGACACGCAACACCTTCCGGTGCGGGCGCGGCGGGAGGCGGAAATCCGCGGGGTGCAGATCCTCCTAGATCACGGCTCGCGTTGAGCGCGAAATCAGCACTCCTGCCGCGGTTCGACATCTCGTGTCTGGCAACGCCAAATACCAAGAAATCCGCCGCTGAACCGTCTCTAGCTTGCGATCAGCACAGCTATTTCGTGATCTGAGAGGATCTGCACCCAAATCCGCGCCTCGGCCGCAAGCTCGCTCGTGGCCCCTCGAGCGGCTGCTCCCGTTGCCAAGGCAGGACTGCCCCGAGAGGTGCTACGGAGCCAGCTTGCCCGCCTCCTCGAGCAGCGCGCGCAGATCGGGATCGGCGCGGGGATCCGGCGCGGGGGCCGGACCGTCCGGGTAGCGAGGTTCGATGGTGTAGTGGTGATCCCGGTCCGACGGCAGCACGATGGTGGGGCCGTCGAAGGGGGCCGAGGACTCGGGGCTCATGAAGGCGCCCAGGTAGAGCCGCTGCTCGTCCACCGTGACCACGAAGGGCACGCCGTGAACCCCGGGCTGTCCCACCTCCCTGTCAATGCTGGACGCCAAGGCCGGATCCAGCACGAAGCGGTGCTCGGACCAGACGTAGTAGCGCAGGCTGTCCAGGTGCAGCAGGGGCGGCCGCAGCGCCAGCTCGTCGAGATCGCGGGTGGCGGCCTCTGCGGCGGTGAGCTCGGCGTCCTGCGGCAGGCTCAGCGTGAGGCGATCCACCCAGCTCCAGGGCATGAGCGGCAGGTCCGCGCCGTGCATCCGGATACCCTGCAGGGAGGGCTCTGCGCGGTCCACGGTGAGGCAGAAGGAGAGCCTTCCCGGCTCCTGCGAGGGCTCTCCGGAGTGCTCCAGGCGGAGCCACCCCGAGAGCTGCTGCTCGGGCGGGTCCAGCAGGCCACCGGTTGACAGCACCCCCACCACCAGATCGTCGCCCGGCAGCTCCCACTGCCCGGCCTCCCAGCCGCCGTACGCTTGAATCCACAGGGTGATGGGGCCCTCATACAGGGAGGGCGCGTGGACGTCCACGTAGGCCCCGTCGCAGCAGCCCATGGCCACGAGGCCGGTGGTCATGGGGACCGGCGCCACCCGCTCATCGTCTCGCTCGATCTGGCTCACCCCTTCGCACAACTCACCGCTGGGCACGTAGGCATCCGGCACCGCGGCGTCCGGGGGAGCGCTGCCGCCGTCGCGCGGATCCGATCCGACAGATCGCGAGTGACAGCCGATCGCGATCACCATGGAGAGGGAGATCAGCCAAAGCGTAGCGCAAGAAGTAGCTCGTAGTCGCATTCAGTTCTCCTCCGCCGTCAACCGTCCCGATCCATCATGCCGATCATCAGGGCGCAGGCGCAAGGGCCGATGGTGGCGTGGTTGTAGCCCCCCCTCGAACAGCGCGAAGCAGCCGCTACCGCCGCGGTCGGCCGCCCGGCGCACGTGCCGGCCGATGACACGGTAGTCGTCGGCCTCCAGGGTGCCGCCCCGGTCCTGGGCGTGGGCGTTGAAGCCGGCAGAGATCCCAGGTGTACTCCGGATCGAACCGCTCGCTGGTGACGACCTTCATCGGATAGCGTCCTTCACGACATGAATTCTACTACGCGGTTGTCCACATTTCCCACAGCCCCGACGGTTCCTTTTTTTTCTTTTTCTTCTTTTCCGCAATGTTGCCGAGGAGGTGCAGCTCTCAGGACCTAGCTGATGACGCCGCCTGGGGGACCCAACCCAAGGAGCCGGACGCCGGAGCCGGACGCCGAAGCCGGAGCCGGACGCCGGAGCCGGACGCCGGAGCCGGAGCCGGACACCGGACGCCGGAGCCGGAGCCGGAGCCGGACATCGGAGCCGGAGCCGGAGCCGGACATCGGAGCCGGACGCCGGAGACCGGAGCCGGCCCCCGGAGCCGGCCCCCGGAGCCGGCCCCCGGAGCCGGACATCGGAGCCGGACGCCGGAGCCGGACGCCGGAGCCGGAGCCGGAGCCGGACGCCGGAGCCGGCCTGCGGAACTGCGAAAAAGTTGGGGGCCTGGCTCGGTGAGCGATCCTGCTGAGGAAGCTGCGACCGTGGAAGAAACGGGGGTACCTTTGTCAAAGGTAGGGGAGTTTCCGCACTGACGACCGGTGCGCGCGACACCCCACGCCCCGACGGCCGCGAAAAATAAGGCTCTGTCCGAATTTCTCAACGGGATTTGTTCCGCGCTGATGACATGTTGAC
>CAYFWA010000316.1:4100-7599 GCA_964346625.1 uncultured Myxococcales bacterium | reverse complement strand
AGCCGGGATGGATCGGCGGCCTGAACGATCAGATAATTCGTGATCGGGGCCTCAGCGTTTCGGATCGGTCTCCATGCCGAGGACCTCAATCTCGAGATCGCCCAGGGTCCCGATCCACTGTACGTCGTCGGGGCCGCCCATGTGGATGTGGGTGGCGTTGGCGGGCACCTCGTTCCACGACGGGTCCACAGCCACCCAGCGCCCCACCCAGACCTCGGCCCAGGCGTGGTAGCCGAAGCCTCCGAGGTCCGGCACCCAGGTCACGCCCCCCACCTCCCGCGCCGGCAGGCCGATGGCTCGACACAGCGCCACCATCAACCGGGCGTGCTCGGTGCAGTCCCCGGCCCGGGCGCGCGCGATGGCCAGGGCCGAGTCGAGGTTGGTGGACAGGCTCTTTTTGAGATAGCCGAACACGAAGGTGTTGAGCTTCTTGGCCGCGGCCAGGGCCTTTTTTTCGTTGCCTACGGCCTTTCGGGCCAGCCGGCGCAGCTCCGGGTGCTTGGCCTCGATGGAGGCGGTGGCCGCCAGGGCCTTGGGGAAGCGCTTGCGGTCCACGGGCAGGCGCGCGTTGGCCTGGTTCCCGAGGGTCTCCCGGGTGATGGTCAGCTCCGCCTCCCGGGGGCCCTTGCGCCGCAGCTTCTGGCGGTGGCTCTTGGCCAGGGCCGCCGGCAGAAATCCCTCGAGCCGCAGTCGCAGCTTCTTGACCCGCCGCGGCTGCTTGACGAGCAGCTTGGCCCGGATCACCACGCCGAGGCCGAAGTCGCCGGCCTTGGGGTTCACCTGCTTGGCGGTGGCCTTTTCCTCGCGGCGGATGCGGATGGTGCCCTGCAGGCGGCCGTCGAGCCAGTTGCCCGAGTCGTCCACCAGGGTCACCCCGCGGAGCTTGCGGTGCAGCTCGAGCATCTCGAGCTTGTGGAGCCTGACCTTCACGCCCCGCAGCATGCGCTCACCCGAGGCCAGCAGCCGCACCGCGCTGGGGCGCACCTTCACTTCCTCCGGATCCACCTCCTGGAACCGGTAGGTGTCGCCCGGCGTGAGCTTGCCCTCTACCAGCAGGGTGGACACCGCCGTCTCCGAGGTGCCCAGGCTCATGGGCATCTTTGATAGGACTTTCTGGGTGGGCGGCTTGCGGATGGAGCCCGCGCGGTAGGTCTGACGCACGTGCCAGCCGTCGGGCTTGCGATTGATGGTGACCGTCTTGTGCTGCTGCAAACCCTTTTGCTCGTATTCGTAGCGCAGAAGCTCTCCCTTGCCGTTGGTGGCGAAGCGCGCCAAGGAGGTCATCTGGATCTTGACCACGCTGGCGTACATCTTGGCGTGCATCACCATCCGGGAGGTGCGCTCGTAGACCGGCTTGCCGCCCACCCGTCGTACGGCGCAGCCCATCTTGGCCCAGCCGAGCTTCTTGCCCTGCAGATATAGGCCGTAGTAGTGGCTCCGGCAGTGCGTGCGGGCCGCGGCCACCACCCGGGCAACGGGCACCTTGGCGAAGGGGGCCTTGGCCGCCTCGGCCTCGGTCATGGGCTCCACCCCGTGAGCGGTCTTCAGCGACAGGGCGTCCGTGGCGTCGGGTCCGATCCGCCGGGCCGGCGGGGTGCGGCGGGCGCCCGGGCGGGCGCGGCCCCGCGCCACGGCAGGGTCGGGGCGGGCCCGGGAGTTCCCGGGGCGATCCCGGGCCACGAGCCCCTTGGCCCCCTCGGCAGTGGCCTGCCGGCGCGCGGCGGTGCGTTTTTCCGGGCTGGCGGGCGTCTCGGGCGGCGAGCTCGCGCCGTTGGAGCGCGGCTGGCAAGCCGCGATCAGCAGGGCCGACAGTAGCAGGGCCGACAGTAGCAGGGCCGACAGCAGCAGGGCCGACAGCAGCAGGGAAAACGGCGGCCGGCTCGACCGCGGCCGGGTCCGAGGCGAAAGGCCCGAGCGCTGCCGGGACGACGATATCTGGGTGCGCAGGCGGCAATACGGCATGGGGGTCAGCTCTCCTGTGGCATGTGGGGCCAGTATATGGCAGGTTCGGCGCAACGCGAGCAACTCCCTGGGATTGCGCCCGGGATTGCGCCCGGGATTGCGCCCGGGATTGCGCCCCGGATTGCGCCCGGGATTGCCCCCGGGATTGCGCCCGGGATTGCGCCCGGGATTGCTCCTCGGATTGCGCCCGGGATTGCGCCCGGGATTGCTCCTCGGATTGCGCGCGCCGGCGAGCGCGCGTAGGAGGTCTACGCCCGTGCCCAAAGCCAAGTGTCCGGTCTGTACCCAGCGTCGGGGCAAGCGGCCCTGCCCGGCTCAGCAAAGCCGGTTGATCTGTCCGCAGTGCTGCGCGCAGAACCGGGTGACCGTGTTTGCCTGCCCGGCGGACTGCGCCTACCTGGGCGCCGAGGGATCGGTGCGCCTGGCTGCGCAGCGGGCCGAGGAGTTCGTGCCTCCGCCGCCGGACGAGGTGGACGAGCTGCTCGCCACCATCGGCCGCACCCGGATCCCCCCCCGGCTGCTGGACGACGCCGAGCCCACGGTCCAGGCCCTTTTGCAGCAGGCGGCCGAGATGTCGCCCGACATGGTCGACGACGTGCTGTGGGAGTGGATGGTCTTCGGGGCCCGCACCGAAGAGGGCCAACCCCTGCTGGATCGGATGGCGGAGAAGCTCCAGCGCCCGCTCACCGCCGCGGAGCTTTCTGCCCTGCAGGCGGCCCACCGCACCCAGTTTCGGGTGCTGCGCCTCGAAGAGACCCTGGCGCCCCAGCAGGTCCGGGCCACGGACGTGCTGCGAGACCAGGGTCTCGAGGTTCACCTGCCCCAGACCAAGGAGCCGCTGGAGATGGACCGGACCCTGGGCACCTTCCTCACGCCCACCGCGCAGGGCCTCACGGTCTTAGTCGGGCTCTGGCTGATCCCCGCGGGGATGGAGGAGCCCACGCTGGCGCGGCTGCGGGAGTTGCACGGCGAGTCCGCGCTTTCCGAGGCGCCGCTTTCCGAGTTTCTCACCCGATGTGCGCTGGTGTTCCCCATGATCCTGGTCGAGCAGCTCGCCGAGGTCGAGCGGGGCCCCGACACCGACGTCCCCCCGCCGGGCCTGCTGTAGCCGGGTCCGAACAATGTGAGCGGCCGGGTTCACCTCGAGCCCGCGTCGCACCGGATCCGTGCCCCTCGCCGTGGACGGGACGACCGGATGCCGATCCCGCTAATTGACTGGTGATTCTGAGCCGTTCGGCGACTTTTTCCACAGGCGCTCATCGAGCCCTCACCAAGGGGGCAAGGCGCGCTCACATTCCTCACACGATTCTCATCGATCCTCACGATCGTCTAACACCCGCCTCAATCGTCCGTTACATAGTCCCTCTACGTTGCGCGGCCATCGGACAGCAAATCGCCGCTTCGGCGTCACCTCGGCGCCAAGGAGTCCAAAATGCGCAACCCGTTCGTTCTTTCGAAGATCGCTCTCCCGCTCACCCTGACCGCGTCGCTTCTGCTCGTCGCCTGTGGCGACGACGACGGCGACAACAACGACAAC
>CAYFWA010000316.1:1632-4000 GCA_964346625.1 uncultured Myxococcales bacterium | reverse complement strand
GAACGACAACCAGAACAACAACCAGAGCACCTGCCCCGGCTTCGCCGAGGAGGTGGACACCGACGTGTGCCGCCTGCAGGGCACCTACACCGAGGACATCACGCTCACGGCCGACAAGTCCTGGCTGCTTTCGGGCGGCGTGTTCATCGGCAACGACGTGGACCCCACGGTGCTCACCGTGGAGCCGGGCACCTCGGTCTACGGGGAGACGGCCCAGATCTCCATGCTGGTGATCACCCGGGGCTCGCAGATCGTGGCCAACGGCACGGCGCAGGCGCCCATCGTGTTCACCTCGGCCAAGGAGGTGGGGCAGCGGTCCCGCGGCGACTGGGGCGGCATCATCCTCAACGGCCGCGCCACCACCAACGCCTGCTTCGGCCAGACCGACTGCGAGCCCGAGGGCGAAGGCGGCACGGGACCCTACGGCGGGGACGACGACGCCGATAGCTGCGGCACCCTGCGCTACGCGCGCATCGAGTTCGCCGGACGCCTGCTCTCGGAGGACAACGAGCTCAACGGCCTGGCGCTGCAGGCCTGCGGCAGCGGCACCACCCTCGAGTACCTCCAGATCCACATGGGCAAGGACGACGGCATCGAGTTCTTCGGTGGCACCGCCAACTTCAAGTACGTGCTGGTGACCGGCTCGGCCGACGACAACCTGGACTGGACCGACGGCTGGCGCGGCAAGGGCCAGTTCCTCGTGGTGCAGCAGTACGACGACGACGGCGACCAGGGCATCGAAGCCGACAACAACGGCGACGAGAACGCCGCCACGCCGCGCTCGTACCCCACCCTGTCCAACATCACCCTCATCGGCGTGCCCACCAGCTCCGACTCCGACATCGGCATCCTGCTGCGCGAGGGCACCGCGGCCAACATCCACAACGCCGTGGTGATGGGCTTCAACGACAAGTGCCTGGACATCGATCAGGCCGAGACCTTCGACAACGCCTACAGCGGCGGCTCGCTCACCGGCGAGCTGCTCATCGAGAGCTCGATCTTCTGGTGCGACGAGAACTTCAAGGACGACGAGGACGAGGACGAGGACGGCACGGCGGACGACCCCTGGCTCGTCTCCGAGTTCGCGCTGGACTGGAACACCGGCAACCAGGTGGGAGACCCGAATCTGGTGGACCCCTACAACACCGACGCGCCCGGCTTCACCCCGGACGCCTCGTCCCTGGCCGGCAGCGGCGCCGTGGTGCCCAGCGACCCGTTCTTCGACGACGTGTCGTTCCTCGGCGGCGTGGATCCGGAAAACGACTGGACCCAGGGATGGACCACCACCGCCCGCGACTGAGCCCGGGGGGCGCCCCCCCACCGAGCTCCCGTTCGACCCGGTGTCGCCTGCAGCGCGGCACCGGGTCGACGTGTACCTGCGGTCGAGTATTGGAGGACGAGATGAAAACCCGGATTCGGCGCAGCGCAGCGGTCGCTCTTCCCCTGCTGGGGGTCGCGGTGGCCGCCCTCGCGCTGCTCGCCGGCCCCCGCCCCACCGCGGGCAAGACCGCCAAGAGCCTGGCCACCGAGCTCGCCCGGCTGCGCGCCGAGGTGGAGACCCTGTCGGGGCAGGTGGAGACCGAGAAGGCCGATCTCAAGGCGCGGCTGCACTCGCTTTCCCGCCAGAAGGCGGAGCTGGACGCCCAGGTGCGCCGGGAGGCGGTGCGCCTGGCCCAGCTCCAGCGCCGGATCGGGAAGTGGAAGGACAAGATCGCCGCCCGCGCCAAGGCCCAGCAGAAGCTCGTGCCGGTGGTGGACGCCGGGGCCAAGGTCCTCGAGCAGGCCATCGGCCGCTCCATGCCCTTCAAACGCGAGGCCCGAAAAAAGGAGATTCAAAAGCTCCGCGACCGGATGCACAAGGACTTGGCCACGCCCTCGGACTCGGTGGCGCGGCTTTGGGATCGGGTGGAGGACGAGCTGCGACTTTCACGCGAGAGCGGGCTGTATCGCCAGGTGGTGAAGCTCGACGGCACAGAGCAGCTCGTGGAGGTGGCCCGCGTGGGCATGGTGCTGATGTACTTTCGCAGCAAGGACGGCCGCTACGGCATGGCCCAGCGGACCGCGGACGGGTGGCGCTGGACCCGGGTGACCGCCGAGGCGCAGACCCGGCGCATCGAGCGGCTGTTCGACGCCTTCAAAAAGCAGATCCGCACCGGCTTTTTCGAGCTGCCCGGCGGCCTGCCCGCCCCCCAGGGAAAGGCAGGTGACCAATGAGCCGGCTGGCCCTCCGGTTCGTGGCTTCGGCCGCGGTGTTGCTCCTCGGCGCCTCGGCGCCCTCCGCCCGGGCGAAGGGCGCGGCTCCCGGGAAGGGCGCGGATTCGGCCAAGGGCGCAGGCTCGGCCAGGGGCGCGGGCTCGGCCAGGGGCGC
>CAYFWA010000316.1:0-1532 GCA_964346625.1 uncultured Myxococcales bacterium | reverse complement strand
GGGCGCGGGCTCGGCCGAGGACGCCGCGCCCCCGCCCCGCCTGCTTTCGGCCTACCAGAAGGAGTACGGCTTTCTCACCGCGCAAAAGCGCGCCCTGAAAAAACGCCTCGACGCCCTGGCCCAGGACAAGCGCCGCAAGGTGGGCGCCGCCGAGGCCGAGGTCAATGGCCTGCAGGCCCGCATCGTGGTGCTGCGCACCCGGGCCGAGGAGCTGACCGAGACCTTGCGGGATCTCAAGCGCAAGGGCGAGGGGCAGGCCGACGAGGATCGCTCCACCGAGATCATCGACCGCGCCCGCTCCTCGCTGGCCAAGCTCGGCTTCGAGGTGCAGACCGTGCCCAGGGACGACCTGGCCCAGCAACGCGAGACCCTCAAGCGCATCTTCGCCCTGTCCGCCCGGGCCATCCACCGCGCCAACCAGGTGCGCGTGGAAAAGGGCTCGTTCTTTCTGCCGTCGGGCAAGAAGGTCAGCGGCACCCTCGTGCGGGTGGGCGGCGTGGCCACCTACGGCCTCAGCGATCAGGGCAGCGGCGCCCTGGCCCCCGCCGGGCAGGGGCGGCTCAAGCTGTGGTCCGAGGACGCCGCGGCCACCGCCAAGGCCCTGGCCGCGGGCAAAAACCTCGAGACCCTCCGGATCTTTTTGTACGAGACGCTGGAAAAGAACGTCGAGCCCAAAGAAAAAAAGACGTTTTTCGAGCAGGTGCGCGCCGGGGGCCAGATCGCCTGGGTCATCGTGACCATCGGCGCCCTGGCCATCGGGCTCATCCTGGCGCGCCTGATCATCCTGCTCATCGCCGGCCTGGGCACCAACCGGCTGCTCGCGCGCGTCCGACCCCTGGTGCAGCGCGGCGAGCTGGAGCAGGCCCAGCGGGTGGCCAAGCGAAGCTGGGGCAGCGCCGGCCGGGTGCTGCAGACCACCCTGGCCAGCGCGGACCAGGACCGCGAGGTCATCGAGGACGCGGTGGGCGAGGCGGTGCTCAAGGAGACCCCCCGCATCGAGCGCTTCGGCGCGGCCATCACGGTGTTCGCCGCAGTGGCCCCCCTGCTGGGGCTGCTGGGCACGGTGACCGGCATGATCACCACCTTCGACGTGATCACCGAGCACGGCACCGGGGATCCCAAGCTGCTGGCGGGCGGCATCTCCGAGGCGCTCATCACCACCAAGCTCGGCCTCATGGTGGCCATCCCCACCCTGCTCATCGGGACGCTGCTGCGGGGCTGGGCCGAGGCCATCCAGGTGAACATGGAGCGGGCGGCTCTGCACGTCATCAATCTGCTCAAGGGCGAGCCGCTGCTCCAGCAGCCCCCGCCGGGCGGCGGCGCCGAGGCTCCCGCTGAGCCCGAGCTCAAGCCGGAGCCCGAGCCCAAGCCCAAGCCCAAGCCCGATGCCGACGACCGGGCCCCGCGGCCCGACCCGGCGCCCGACCCGGCGCCCGACCCGGCGCCCGCCCCTACGGCGGCCTTCTCTTCGCGCCTTGCCAGCCGGGCGCCTCGGCGCCCTGAACTGGACCCCTTATTCGTGACCGGGGCCT
>CAYFWA010000315.1:0-7608 GCA_964346625.1 uncultured Myxococcales bacterium | reverse complement strand
CTCGCGCCGGCCCAGGGGACCGAGAACGCTCCGAACGCGGCGCTCTCCTCCGATTGGCCGCGATCCCCCGAGGCGGCCGGGCCGCCGGAAGCGAGCGGTGCCGCTCCGCCCGCCGCCCGGGAGACGGGCCACGATTCCGGTGAGCGCGACGCCAGCCCGGAGGTGGGACCGTGACTCCCTCCGCGAACGGCACGGCTTCCAAAAACGACGCGACGCCGGGCGCGGCCGCGACCTCCGCCACCGACGCGGCGCCGGGCTCCGACGGCCCGCCGGTCACCCTGGCCGAGCGGCTCACCGAGCAGCAGCGCCAGGACCGCCGCCGCGCCGTGCGGGCGCTGCTTCGCCAGCCGCTGCTCACCGCCGGGGGGCACCCCGAGGATCTCGCCCTGGTCAAGCGCCACGCCGCCTGGCTCAAGGAGTGGTTCTCCCACCAGGCGGGCTGGCCCCTGCACGTGGAGGCAGAGCTGGCCCGGCTACACAAGCGGCCGGTGGACGCGGCCGGCGGCGCTACGCGGTCGGCCTGGGTCAAGCCCGGCGAGCCCTTCTCCCGCCGGCGCTACGTGCTGCTTTGTCTGACCCTGGCGGCCCTCGAGCGCATGGATCGCCAGACCACCCTGGGTCAGGTGGCCCAGGCCGTGGTGCAGCTCGCCGCCGAGGATCCCGCCCTGGCCGAGGCGGGCGTCGAGTTCACCTTGCAGGGCCGCGCCCAGCGGCGCGACCTGGTGGTGGCGGTGCGCCACCTGCTGGAGCTGCGGGTGCTCACCCGGGTGCACGGCAGCGAGGAGCAGTACCTGTCCGAGCAGGGCGACGCCCTGTACCAGATCCACCGCCCCGTGCTGTCGCGGCTGCTGGAGACCCGCACGCCGCCGTCGCTGGTGAGCGCCGGCGAGCACGAGACGCGGCTGGAGGCGCTGCTCGAGGCGCCGCGCATCGGCGGCGAGGAGGCCCGGCGCGAGGGGCTGCGCCACCGTTTGACCCGCCGGCTGCTCGACGACCCGGTGCTGTACTACGAGGACCTCGGCGAGCCGGAGCGCGACTACGTGCAGCGCAGCCGGGGCGCCATCGTACCGCAGCTCACCGAGGCCACCGGGCTGCACGCCGAGCTGCGGGCCGAGGGCATCGCCCTGGCCGACGATCGCGGGGACCTCACGGACGTGCGCCTGCCCGACGAGGGCACCGAGGGGCACCTGACCCTGCTGGTGGCCGAGCACCTGGCCGACCGGCGGGCCGCCGGGCAAAACCGGGTGGCCCTGGAGACCATCGTGGAGCACGTGCGCCAGCTCCGGCGCACCTACGGCCGCCACTGGCGCAAGGCCGCCCGGCAGGACGGCGCCGCGCCGGGCCTGGCCCGCCTCGCGCTGGGCCGCCTCGAGGCGCTGGGGCTGGTGCGGCGGGCCGGCGGCCCCGACGCGCCGCTGCAGTGGGTGGAGCCGCGCCCCGCCATCGCGCGGTTTCAGCTCCTGGAGCCCTCTGCCCCGCCCACGCCCGACCCGCACGGCGACGCGACCGGACCGAGCGGCGGCGGAGCCGGCCCGGACGCCGATCAGGGCAACGGCGCCGAAGACCGGAGAGACGCATGAGCCCCACCGGTACGCCGGAGCGCAGCGACCGCGAAATGCAGCCGGCGGAAGAACCGGCGCGGCCCGCCCCCACCCGCGCGCGCTGGCAGCCCCTGCGCGGCGGGCTGGTGAACCTGTACCTGTTCGAGGACCAGGAGTTCCGCTACGCCGAGGGCCGGCTGCTTCTGCGAGGAAACAACGGCACCGGCAAGTCCCGGGTGCTGGCCCTGCAGCTCCCCTTTCTGCTCGACGGCGAGGTGCAGCCCCACCGGGTGGAGCCCGACGGCGACCCGGCCAAGCGCATGGAGTGGCACCTGCTGCTGGGGGGCCGCTACCCCGATCGCATCGGGTATACGTGGGTCGAGCTCGGGCGGCTGGATCCCGACGCGGGGCCGCAGTTCGTCACGCTGGCCATCGGCATGCAGGCCGTGGCCGGCCGCGGCGCCCCCACCCGCTGGTACCTGGTCACCGACCGCCGCATGGGGGTCGACCTGCAGGTGGTCTCGGCCCAGCGCACGCCCCTCACCCGGCCCCGGCTCGAGGAGGCGGTGGGCAGCCGGGGCCAGGTATTCACCCGCGCCCAGGACTACCGCGACGCCGTGGACCACGCCCTGTTCGGCCTCGGTCGCCGGCGCTACGGCGCGCTGCTGGAGCTGCTGATCGAGCTCCGCCGGCCCCAGCTCTCGCGACGGCTCGACGAAGCGCAGCTCAACAAGGCGCTTTCCGACGCCCTGCCCCCGCTGCCCGACGCCATGCTGGCGGACGTGGCCGAGGCCTTCCGCGGCCTGGAGGCCGACCGCGACGCCCTGGCCTCGGTGCGCGACGCCCACCGGGCCACGCAGCGCTTTCTGCCCCCCTACCGCCAGTACGCCCGCATCGCCCTGCGGCGCCGCGCCGAGCGGCTGCGGGCCGCCCACTCGCGCTACGAGGAGACCCTGCGCGGCCTGCGCGAGGCCGCGGAGCGCGCCGAGCAGGCCCGCCGGGATCGCGACCTGGCCCGGGAGCGGCTCGAGGCGGTGCGGCAGCAGCGCCGCGACACCGACACCCAGATCGCCACCCTGGAGCAGAGCGAGGAGATGCGCTCGGCCCGAGCGCTGGACCAGGCCACGGCCGAGGCCCGGCGCCGCGCCGAGGAGGCCGCGGCCGCCGACGCGCGCGAGCAGGAGGCGCGCGCGGAGCGCGACCGGCGGGAGGTGGAGCGCGACCGGGCGGCGGCCGAGCTCGCCGACACGCGACGCCAGGTGTCGGGCGAGGCCGAGGCCTGCGGCGAGCTGGCCCGCGGCGCCGGCCTCGGCCGGCCCTGGGCCGAGGTGACCGCGGCCTTCGGGCCCCTGCTCGATCCCGAGGCCCATCCGGTCGACGCCGAAGCCGAGGCCGAGGCCCATCCGGTCGACGCCGAAGCCGAGGCCGAGGCCCATCCGGTCGAAGCCGAAGCCGAGGCCGAGGCCCATCCGGTCGACGCCGAAGCCGAGGCCGAGGTGGCGGTGACAAAGGCGCAGGCGGTCGTTCAAGAGCGCGCCCGCCGCGAGGAGCGCGCCCGCGAGGCCGTGAGGTCGTTGATCCAACGCGTAGAGCAGCGGCTGCGCGCCCTGGATCACCTGCGAGAGCGACAGGCCGCGCTGCAGTCCCTGCGCCAGCAGCTCGAGGCCCTGCGCCGGGAGCAAGCCCGGCACGCCGAGGAGCTCGACGAGGCCCAGGCGCGACGTCACGCGGCCGAGCACGAGCGCGAGCGTGTTCACCAGCGGCTGCTCGAGGCCTACCAGGCCTGGCGCGAAGAGCTCCAGGAGCTAACGCCAGCCACGGCCGGGGCGCTGCAGGAAGAGCTGGCGGACTGGGCCGACCGGGGTCAGGGGCCGAGCCCGGTGGCACGGACCGTGGCCACGGCCTACGACGAGGCCGTGGCCTGGCTCAGCGCCCGCCAGGCCGAGGCCCGGGCCGCGCTGCGCGAGCGGCAGCAGGAGGTGGCCGCCCTGCGCGCGGAGATCGCCCGGCTGCGCGAGGGGCGCCATCAACCCCCGGAACCGCCCCCCACGCGGGACGCCGAAGCGCGCGCGGAGCGGCCCGGCGCGCCGCTCTGGGCCCTGTGCGACTTCGCCGAGGACCTGTCATCGGACCAGCGCGCCGGCCTCGAGGCCGGCCTCGAAGCCGCGGGGCTGCTGGACGCCTGGGTCTACCCGAGCGGCGAGCTGGAGCCCGCGGGCGACCAATACGGCGGGGACAGCGGCGAAGACAGCGGCGAAGACAGCGGCGAGAGCAGCAGCGGAAACAGCGGCCATGATCTTGCCGAGCCGCTCGACACCTGGCTGCTGGCCCGCGGCGAGGAGCCGCCCGGCAAGACGCTGGCGGACGCGCTGCGGCCGGTGCCGCCCGAAGATCGGGGCGCGGAGCGGGGCGCCGCGGAGCGGGACACCGCGGAGCGGAACGCCGCGGAGCGGGGCGCCGCGGAGTCATCCGCCGGGGCCGCTTCTGCCGGGTCCGTGCCCGCCGCGGCCGTGCCCGCCGCGGCCGTGCCCGCCGCGGCCGTGCCCGCCGAGACCGTGTCCGCCCTGCTGCGCCGCATCGGGCTCGGCCCCTCGGAGGCCACGGCCTGGATCGGGCTCGACGGCCGCTTCCGGCTGGGTCCGGCCCGGGGCGCGTGGCGCAAGGAGGCGCCCCAGCACCTGGGCGCCGCGGCGCGCGAGGCCGAGCGCCGCCGCCGCCTGGCGGCCGCCGAGGCCGCGCTGGCGGCCGCCGACCAGGCCGTGGCCGAGGCCGAAGCCGAGCAACAACGGGTCGCGGCGCGGCTGGCCGGCGCCCGCGCCGAGCGCGACGCGGCGCCGGCCGACGAGCCCCTGCGCGACGCGCTGCTCGCCCTGGTCCAGGCCGAGCGCGAGGTCACCCGCCGGCGCGAGGCGTGCGAAGCGATCGACGAGCGGGTGGAGGCGGCCACCGCCGAGGAGCAGGCGGCCCGCGCCCAGCTCACCGCAGAGGCCGAGGAGCTGGGCCTCGCCGCCTGGCTCGACGACCTCGAGGCGGTGCGCGAGCCCGCGCTGCGGCTGCGCGAGGCCGGCCGGGGCCTGCAGCCGCGGCTGGCCCAGCTCGCGGCGGGCGCGCGGGGGGAGGGCGAGTGCGTCGCGCGGCTGGCCGAGGCCGAGAGCCGCCTGGCCGCGCGGGCCCAGGAGGCCCGGCGGGCCCGGGCCGACGCCCACGAGGCCGAGAGCCGCCGGGAGGCCCTGGAGCAGAGCGTGGGCGCCAGGGTGGAGGAGGTGCTCGGGCGCCTCGAGCAGCTCCGCGCCCGGCGCAAGGTCCTGCGCACCGAGGCCGGGCGGCTCGACGAGCAGGAGCGCCTGGCCGAGGGGGCCCGCATCGAGGCCGAGACCCAGCAGTCCACCCTGCAGCAGACGCTGCAGGAGCACACCGACGCCCGCGCGCTGACGCTCACCGGCTTCGCGCGCCTGCTGGCCACGGGCCTGGCCCGGGTGGCCGAGGTGGACCTGGGAGAGCCCGAGGGCGGGGACCCACCCGAGTCCTGGTCGCCCACCCGAGCGGTGGAGGCGGCGCGGCGGGCCGAGCAGCAGCTCGGCGCCGTGGACATGGGCGAGCCCGCCTGGGACCGCGCCAAAAACACCCTGCACCGCCGCATCGGGGAGCTGGAGACCGAGCTGGGGGTGCACGGCTGGCGGCCCCGGGTCACCGAGCGGGCCGGCGTGCGCCTGGTGAGCGTCACCTTCCAGGGATCCGAGCGCGCCGTGGACGAGCTCGGCCGGCTGCTTGCGGAGGAGGCGGCCCAGCGCGAGCGGCTGCTGGCCGAGAGCGAGCGCCAGGTCATCGAGAACCACCTCATCGACGAGGTGTCGGCCCAGCTCCACGAGCGGCTGCGCGAGGGCGAGGCCCTGGTGGCGCGCATGAACGCCGAGCTGGACGCCCGGCCCACCAGCACGGGCATGCGCCTGCGCTTCGCCTGGGCGCCGCATCCCGATCACCCCGAGGGCTGGCGCGAGGCCCGCCGGCTGCTTTTGGCCACGCGCACCATCTGGTCGCCCGACGAGCGCGACGCCATCGGGCGCTTTTTGCAGCAGCGCATCGAGGAGGTGCGCACCGCCGGTCAGGCGGTCACCTGGCGCGATCAGCTCGCCGAGGCCTTCGACTACCGGCAGTGGCACACCTTCGCCATCTCGCGCTTTCAAGACGGCGCCTGGCACCGGCTCACCCGCCGCACCCACGGCACGGGCTCGGGGGGCGAAAAGGCGGTGGCCCTCACCTTGCCCCAGCTCGCCGCCGCCGCGGCCCACTACGGCAGCGCCCGCCAGCACGCCCCGCGGCTCATCCTGCTCGACGAGGCCTTCGTGGGGGTGGACCGCGAGATGCGGGGCCAGTGCATGGGGCTGCTGGCCGCCTTCGACCTGGACTTCGTGATGACCAGCGAACGCGAGTGGGGCTGCTACGCCACCGTGCCGGCCCTGGCCATCTACCAGCTCGCGCGCCACCCCGACCTGGACGCCATCCACGCCACGCGCTGGGTGTGGAACGGCAAGGAGCGACGGCGCGACGAGGCGGGCGACGGCGCCTCGAGCGCCGCGGGCGCCGCGGACGCCGCGGGCGCCGCGAGCGCCGCGAGCACCACGGACGCCGAGAGCACCGCCGACGCCGAGCGCACCGCGAGCGCCGCGAGCACCACGGACGCCGCGAGCACCGCCGACGCCGAGCGCACCGCCGACGCCGAGCGCACCGCGGACGCCGCGGGTGATGACGAAAGGGCCCCGTGATCGAGGATCCCCGCCGGCTGCAGATGATCCTCGGGCGCCCCGAGCTCGGCTGGGTGGTGCGCCGGATCCGCCGCCGCCTCGAGGAGGGCAAGCCCCTGACGGGCACGGTCTCGCGACGGGACCCCAGCCCCGACGAACGCGGCGCCCTCGAGGGGCTGATGGGGCGCCGACCCTCCACCGGGTCCACCCTGCGGGTTTCGCTGCCCGCCCTGCAGGCGCGCTTCGCCGCCGCGGGCATCTGCGACGACCTGGCCGAGGCCGTGCGCGCCCTGGGCGAGCCCGTGCGGGATCGCCCGGCCGAGGCCGCGCGCCAGGCCGCGCGCTGGGCCGAGATGGACGCCGCCGTGGCCCGGGCCGCCGCCGACGGCCGGCCCTGGCTGGCGCCCTGGTGGTCGCGGATCCGCGACGAGGGGTTGCTTTCGCGCCTCCACGGCGGTGACCTGGACGAGGCCGCGCGCTGTCTGCGCGACGCCCTCACCGTCATCGAGCACCTGCCCGCGGCCGGCGACCCGCTGCCCGAGCTCGCCGCCGCCACCCTGGGCGACAGCCACGCCCTGGATCGCGGCCAGCCCGCGGGCACCCTGGTGCTGCGGGCCGCCGCCGCCGCCGCCGGGATGGAGCCCGCCGCCGTCGGCCGCAGCGCGGCCCAGCGCGCCGCCGCCTGGGCCCACGTGGGCGTGGACGTGGACGCCGGCGCCGGCTCGGTGCTGGCGCTCAACCTGCCCGTGGCACCAGCGACGCGCGCCCCCGCTGCCGGAAAGCCCAGCGTAACCGTTCAGGTGTCACGTAGGACCGAAACTGCGCGAAACGGCGAATTGGCGCCTTTCCCTGCAGCGGCGCGAAGCGCGATGATTGGGGGTGAGCCCCGAAAAACCGCGCTTTTTCGGGGCGAGGGGGGATGGGACATCCCCCCTGAACGTGTACAGCCACACCTCACCACCGAGACCCTCGCCCTGCACGCCGCCGCCGGCGAGCCCGCGCGGCTCACCCTGCGCCAGCTTTTGCGCCACCCGCCGCGCTTCGCCCCGGCTCGCGACGCCGGCGAGCCGGGGCCGGTGTCCGTCTGCGAAAACCCCGCCGTGGTGGCCGCGGCCGCGCACCGCCTCGGTCCGCGCTGCGCGCCGCTCCTTTGCACCGAGGGCCAGCCCCGCGCCGCCCTGTGGCGCCTGCTCGAGGCCCTCGCCACCTGCGGCGCCACCTTCCGCGTGCGCGCCGACTTCGACTGGGCCGGCGTGTCCATCACCCGGGCCCTGCTCGAGGCCCTCGCCACCTGCGGCGCCACCTTCCGCGTGCGCGCCGACTTC
>CAYFWA010000314.1:1703-7616 GCA_964346625.1 uncultured Myxococcales bacterium | reverse complement strand
CGCGGTTCTGGGAGCACGTTCTCCTCGCCGCGATGACGGCCGAGGAATGGGAAGCTGCCAACGGGTCACCCCCGGCCACGCCGCGCCCTGCCACCGGAACACCCCCGGCCACGCCGCGCCCTGCCACCGGGTCACCCTCGCCCGCGCCGGGCCCTGCCACCGGATCACTTTCGCCCGCGCCGGGCCCTGCCACCGGGTCACCCTCGCCCGCGCCGGGCCCTGCCACCGGGACACCCTCGCCCACGCCGGGCCGATTCGGCGGGGCCCCCGCGCCGCAAGGGGCACCCCGGCCCCGGCCGACGTCATCCACACCTGCGAATGCTGCACCGGCTGTTCGCCGCGCAGGTGCTACGCGACGAGGTGATGGCCGAGACCATCCACCGGGCTCTCACCGCGGCGGGGCCGCGGGCGCGCATGGTGGTGCTGGTGGGCAACGGTCACCTGGCCTTCGGCACCGGGGTCAACGCCCGGCTCGCCCGGCGGTGGCCGGCGGCCACCCAGCGCACGGTGATGTGCCTGTCCGCGCCCCCGGCGGGCCGCGAGGTGTCCACCGGGCTGGCCGATGTGTTGGTGGGCACGGTGACCCACGGCTGGAAACAGCGCTACCCGTCGCTGGGTGTGCGGATCCGCGACCGCCCCGCCCCGGGCGCCGACGTGACGGTGCGCGGGCTGCGCCGGGGCTCCTCCCCGGCGCGCGAGGCCGGGCTGCAGCCTGGCGACGTCATCACGCACCTGGATGACAACCCGGTGGCCGATCCCTTCGCCCTGCGCTGGGCGCTGACCCGCAAGAGCTGGGGCGACCCCCTGCGGCTGCGCTGGCGTCGCGACGGCCAGGTACACCGCGCCCGGGTGCTGCTGCGGCTCCCGAGCCCGTGAGGCGAGGGCCGCGAGGCAGTCCGGGTTCGGCGCCCGGTGGCGCGATCTGCTATACACCACGCACATGAGTCGGCGAACTCCGAAGACGCCCCGGCCTCCCGCTTCGGAAGCGCACGAGGCACGGACCGTAGAGCGCAGGGCAAAGGAGCGCGCGTCCCGACGGATGGCGCTGCAGCGCATGGGCGCGGTGGCCGTGGGCGCCGGCGCGGGCCTGGTGGCCGGCTGTGAGCGCTGCGGT
This sequence comes from uncultured Myxococcales bacterium, assembly GCA_964346625.1. GTDB lineage: Bacteria > Myxococcota_A > Polyangia > HGW-17 > JAJRWW01 > CAYFWA01. The sequence continues at coordinate 6,502 of CAYFWA010000314.1, read as the reverse complement.
CCCTGCCATCGATGCCCCTCCCGCGAGGGCCGGTCTGCGACGCGGGGGAGCCGCGCGGGAGCGGACGGCGGGGCCCTCGCGATGCGGGGGGATGGCGCGGGCCGGGCGGACGCCGGCGCGGGCGAGGGGGACCGGCGGGACGCGGCAGAGGCCGAGGCCAGCGCCCGGGAGGTGGCCGCTCGGCAGGCCACGGACCTGCCCATGTTTCGGGGCACGCCGGCGCGGGACCGCTCCGGAGTCGGGCGGCTGGGGACCCGGCTCGAGCGCAAGTGGCGGGTGCGCACCGAGACCTTCCGCACGGCGCTGCCCCAGGGCGGCACCTACCGCTGGGCCGGAACGGGCTGGACCGGACAGCCGGCCCTGGTGGGGGATCGGGTGGTGTTCGGCACCCTGGGGCGCTACCTGTACTGTCTGCACCCGCGCACGGGCCGGGTGCGGTGGCGCTTCGAGGCGGCGCGCATGTGGAAGAGCTCGCCGTGTATCGCCGGGGGTCGCGTGTTCTCGGGCAACGTGGACGGGTCGGTGTTCTGTCTGGACCTGCGCACGGGCCGGCGGCTGTGGCGCCTGCGCACCGACCGCCCCATCGACTCCTCGCCCCTGGTGCACCAGGGGCGGCTGTACGTGGGCACCGAGACCGGGGAGCTGCTGTGCGTGGATCCGAAGACCGGGCGGCGCCGGTGGGCCACCTACGTGGGAGGAAAGGAGGGCAAGCCGGGGGGCTCGGGCTGCGAGTCGTCGCCGGCGCTGGCCGGGGGGCGGATCTACATCGGCTGCTGGGACGGCCACCTGCACTGTCTGGAGGCGAAAACCGGCGAGAAGCAGTGGAAGGCGCCCACCTTCCACGACACCGACGCCACGCCGGTAGTGGTGGGGGATCGGGTCTACGTGGGCAGCGAGTCGAGCCACTTCTTGTGCTTCGACCGACGAAGCGGCGCCGAACGCTGGCGCTTCAAGGCGGGCAAGGGGATCTGGGCCACCGCCGCGGTGAGCCGCGGGCGCGTCTACGTGGGCTCCGACGATCGCCACCTGTATTGCCTGGGGGCCGAAAATGGCGCGGCGCGTTGGGTCTACACGGCCGAGGACGGCATCTGGAGCTCGCCCTGCGTGGTGGACGGCAAGGTGGTCTTCGGCAGCTACGACGGCCGGCTGCGGATGCTCGACGCCGAGACGGGGCGGCTGCTGTGGGAGCACCGAACCGGCGGGCCCATCCTGTCCACCGCCTGCGTGGCCCGCGGCTGGATCTGGGTCGGCTCGCGGGACGGCTACCTGTACGCCTTCGGGCCCCCGGCGTGACCCGCCGTGGCCGCGCGATTTCGCGGATTTCGCGGATTCCGCGGATTCCGCGGCGCGGGAAATCCCCCCGAGGGCGCGCACCGACCGACATCGCCGGGAACCCGCGGCGCGGTTCGTTGTCGGTGTTACATGGCACCGTAGCGGGGTCGCGAGGGCAGCTCGCGGCGCGGGCCGGTCGGCGTCCCCGGGTGGCCTGGGCATTGCGAAGCGCGCCCGGACCCGTACACTGCCAGTACACCGTAGCGGGGTCCGACCCTACGGTCGCGGTCGCGGCCGCGCTCGCTGCGAGCCGTGCCCGGCAGAGGCGTCCCACCGCCGGTGTACGCCGGGCGCCGGGACACGGATTCTCGGCGCGCCGGCGCCGCCGGAAAGAGGACCCCCTAAAGGCCGTAGCGCCCTGGTGACCGTAGCGCCCTGGTGACCGTAAAGAGAGACCCAGATGCCACACCGCCTGCTGTCCCCGACGATTGCGTTCCTGCTGTCTTTGGCGCTGTCCGGCTGCCCGCGGCCACAGCCCCGGCCGCGGCCCCGGCCGCTTTCCATCGAGTCGCTGCGCGCCCGGCTGCGCCTGCCCCCGAGCGACGAGACCCGCCAGGCCCTCGACGAGCTGCGGCGGCGCGCCGCGCAGGGCCACCGCCGGGCCGGTTGGGAGGCGGCGCACTACCTGCTGGACGTCTACGACCTGGCCCGGCTCACCGGCGACGACGCGGCGCGGCGCTGGCTGTGGCGCGCGCTGGAGCTGCCCGGCGCCCCGCATCGCGGAGCGAAGGCCACGCGCCAGGTGCTGGCCCGGCTCACCCGACTGGCCCGTGCGCTCCCTGCCGATGCGGCCGGTGCGGCCGACCCGCCCCGCCGTACCCGGCCACGGGCTACCGATCCGCGGGCGCAACCGCCTCGGGGCGCCGCCGCGGCGCCCCGGGGACGCGGCGCGCCCGGCGCGCCCGACGCGTCTGGCCGTACCCGGGCTCCGGCGGGGATCGCCTCGCGCGCGGCCGCCCTGCGCGCCTTGCTGCGCTCGGATCGCGCGTTTTTGACCCAGCGGCGCTCGGTAGCCGAGCGGGTAGCGGAGCTGCGGCGGCTCAAGAAGGGCCCGCTGCGCTACGCGGCCCTGCTGCGCCTGTACGCGCTGTGCGGCCAGGCCTTCCGCGCGGCGGTGCTCGCCCCGCCCGAGGCCCGGCCGCGCATCCTGAACCACTGCCTGGTGCCGCTGTACGACATCGACGCCTCGCCCCACTTTCGCAAAAAGGACCCGCCCCCACACCCGCCCTGGTCGGTCTACCGCCGGGGGATGCGAGCGCTGCTCACGGCCGCGGCGGGCGCCGGCCCCCGCCCCGCCGAGATCGTGTCGCGGCTGCGGGCCCGGGATCGGCGCTTTTTCGCCAAGCAAGCCCACCGCCTGCCGCTGGCGCTGCACGGTCAGTCCGAGGCCCTGGTGCGCCTGCGCGCCGGACGGCCCTGGCGCGGCGGCCCCGCGGTGCTGCGCCTTCAAGACCAGCTCATCTCCGGCGGAAAGACCGTGGAGCGACCGCAGGAGCGGCACTTCCGGGTCGAGATGTCCCGGCTGTTTTTTGCCCACGGCAAGCGCACGCATTTCACCCTGTTCGCCCCGCGCACGCTGCCGGCCCGCAAGCTCGTGGCGCTGCTGGAGCGGGCGGCGGATGTCGGCTTCTATACCCTCGGGCTGGCTGGCGTGCGGCGGCTGTCTGCGCGGCGGGGATACTGGAAGCTCACCGAGCGGCCGCCGGTGGAGCCGCGGGAGCTGAGCGTCAGCCTGGCGCCCAGCTCCGAGGCCGCCCGGGTCCTCGAGGGGCTGTCGGCCCAGACCCTGCGGTGGGACGCGCGGTGCGCGGGTCAGGGGTTGGGCCTCGTGGTTCGACCCGACGCGGTGGTCCCGGCCGGCAAGGACGGCCGGCTGGACCCGGTGCGCGCCGAGGCCGGGCTCGCCAGCGCGGCCCTCACCGCGGCCTCGAGCCTGAAGGCGGCCTTCCCGGGTGAGTGCGCGCTGTGGCTCTCGCCCGGCCCCGAGGTCCCCTACGTCCAGATCGTCGCGGTGGCGCGCCGGCTCGCGGCCAAGGGCGTCTTCGAGTACCTGGGCTACCGGATCCACCCTCCCAAGGCCCCGGCCGGTGGCGGGTCGTTCAAGCGCCGGGTCGAGCAGCGACAGGCGGCGCGAGTCACCGTGCGCCGGCTGCCGCGGCGCCTACGGAACGAGCGTGAATCCCTGGCGCAGGCCGTGCGCCCCTGCTACCTGCAGGCGCTGGATGAGCTACCCAGTCGCTGGGCGCGGCTGTCGGTGCGGTCCACGCCGGAAAAGACGCTGGTGACCCAGCAGCGGGGCACGTCTCCGGAGGAGGTGAGCCTCAACGAATGCGTGGCCGAGAAGGTGACGCGTTGGCGAAAAAGCCGCGGGCTCCAGGGCCTGCTGCGCTTGCAGCTCCGACTGAAACCCGGTCCGTGATCGGCGCCGCTTTTGCGCCCGATCCCTCTTTCGTGCCCGGTTCCGCTGCCGCGTCTCGTCGTTGCTCGGGGCCGCAAGCTGGGATATGTATAGAGCCATGCGAAGCGATGAGGGCGTGGACGCACCCCCGCGGCGCCCCAGGCTGAGGCGGGTGCAGGTCCAAACGCTGGAGCACGAGGGGCAGCAGGCGGCGGTGCTGGTGGACCCGGCCCAGCCCGAGACGCGGCAGGTTCTGGTGACCCGCGCCGCGCTGGCCCTGGTGTCCCTGTTCGATGGCGAGCGCGACGTGGAGGCCATCCGGCGCGCCTTCGCCGCGCACAACGGCGATCAGCCGCCCGCCGACGTGGTGCGGCAGGTGATCCAGGAGCTCGATCGCGCCCTGCTGCTCGACAGCCCGCGCTATCGGGCCGATCTGGAGTCCCGGCGGGCGGCCTACCGCGCCCAGCCCTGCCGGCCGCTGACCCTGGCGCCGGATGGTTTCCCGGCCGAGGGGCCCGCGGCCTCGCGGCTGCTGGATGGCTTCTACCTCGCGGCCGAAGGGCCGGGGCGACGCCCCGAGCCCGGCCGGGGGCCCGCCTGCGCCGGTGTCCTGGCGCCGCACATCGACTACCCGCGGGGGGGCGCCCTGTACGCCCACGCCTATGGGGCCCTGGCCAAGGGGGCCGCCGACGCGGACCTGTTCGTGATCCTGGGCACGGATCATCGGGGAGAGCTCGACGAGCCCTACACCCTGACCCGTCTGGATTTCGAAACGCCCTTCGGGCGCCTGACCACGGATCGGCGCCTGGTGGATCGGCTGGTGTCCTCCTGCGGAGAGGTCGTGGTGGAAAACGAGCTCGCCCACGGCCGGGAGCACTCGGTGGAGTTTCAGGCCGTGATGCTCCATCACGCGCTCGGGCCCGAGCGCGCAGCGCGGGTGACGTGCCTGCCCGTGCTCTGTGGCCAGATCATGGACGACCGCGCCGACGACCGCGACCGCGACAACGCAGGCGACCGCGCCGACGACCGCGACCGCGACAACGCAGGCGACCGCGCCGACGACCGCGAC
>CAYFWA010000314.1:0-1603 GCA_964346625.1 uncultured Myxococcales bacterium | reverse complement strand
CGACCGCGACAACGCAGGCGACCGCGACCGCGACCGCGACCGCGACAACGCAGGCGACCGCGACCGCGACCGCGACCGCGACAACGCAGGCGACCGCGACCGCGACCGCGACCGCGACCGCGACCGCGACCGCCCTGCGGCCCCTTGGCGAGCAGGGGTGGACCGGTTCATCGAGACCCTCGCCAAGCACTGCGCCAGCCGGCGGGTCTGTGTCATCGCCGGCGCGGATCTCGCCCACCTGGGGCCAGCGTTCCAGACGCCCCCCCTGGGATCGGCGCTCCGCGAGCGGCTGGCGCACCGGGACCGACAGACCCTACGCCTGCTGGCCGACGGCGACCTCGCCGCCTTCGATCGGGACGTGCTGGCCGGGGACAACCCCCGCCAGATCTGCAGCCACGGGGCGATGCACACCCTGGCGCGGCTGCTGCCCGCGGCCCGGGGCGAGCTGCTGGGCTATCAGCAGTGCCCCGTGCCCGACGATCCCGACGGGGGCTCCTGCGTGAGCATCGCCGCCATGCGGTTCACGAAGAGCCACCCGTAACACGTGACGTATGCGTCACAAATAACGGCCCGCAGGCGGATCGAAACAAGGTGCGGGCGACGCGTGCAGCGTTGCCTCCGCCGCTGGGGGCTGGTACTGTCGACAGTCGGACCCCATAACCAACGTATAACCAACGTTTCGAGAGGTAACAGAATGCGTAGCATGGCGTATCGAAGCGCGGCAGCTCTGATCGGAGCGCTCACCCTGGGCGCCCTGGTCAGCGGCTGCTGCACCGAGATCGAAAACAAGTACAACCGCTGCATGAGCCGGCTGTCCAAGGAGCGCAAAAAGATCGCCGCCGCCCAGCAGAAGTCCAAGGACCTGGCCGAGGCGCTGGCCGACGCCAAGGCACAGCTCAAGAAGTACAAAGACCAGACCAAGTTCCTCACCAAGCGCCTCGAGGCCCTGGGGGCCAAGGTGAGCGAGGTCCGATCCCTGTCGGCCGAGCAGCGCACCGCCATGGAGAAGCGGCTCAAGCGCACGCGGCAGGAGCTCGAGATGCTGCGCAAAAAGCAGGCCCAGGCCGAGACGCGGCTCAACAAGCTGCGGGCGCTGCTGGCCAAGTTCGCCGCTCTCATCAAGTCCGGCAAGATCAAGGTGGCCATCCGCGACGGGCGCATGGTGGTGGTGCTCGAGAGCGCCGTGCTGTTTCGCTCGGGGCGAGCGCGCCTGCGCCGGGCGGGCAAGAAGGCCATCAAGGACATCACCCAGGTGCTCAAATCCGTGGGGGATCGCAAGTTCCAGGTGGCCGGACACACGGACAACACCCCCATCGGCCGGGGAGGCCGCTACAAGACCAACTGGGAGCTGTCCACCGCGCGGGCCGTGGCGGTGGTCAAGCTGATGATCAAGCTCGGGATGTCCGGCAAGCAGCTCAGCGCGGCAGGCTACGCCCAGTACTCCCCCGTGGCGCCCAACGACACCAAGGAAAACCGCGCCCTCAACCGCCGCATCGAGATCGTGCTCCAGCCCAAGCTCGACGAGCTGCCCAACCTCGAGGGGCTGTTCAAAGACGCCTGAGGCCCTTTCGTCCCCGCCCCCCCACCACCTTCCGCACCCCAC
>CAYFWA010000313.1:0-7642 GCA_964346625.1 uncultured Myxococcales bacterium | reverse complement strand
CCGATATTCCTCCTTCTCGCTCCTTGCATCCGGCCGCGCGGCGCTCCGCGAGGCTCGGTCCGGATTTCTCTCGAACGCTGCTAGCCGGCCCCCGGAGCCGGCCTGTGGAACTGCGAAAAAGTTGGGGGCCTGCTTCGGTGAGCGATCCTGACACGCTGACACGCGGCCTCGTCCCGTTGTGTATTTTGGCTTTTCTTGTTATATTACGGTCGATTGCGAACGAATTGGAGAATTGGAACACCGTCCCCATTGCCCCGGAGGCGATGTTGCCTGGTCCCCGAAGAAGAAGCATGAGAAGAAGTTCGGCTGCGGTTGCGTGCAGGGAGGCCCTCCGGGGCCGCTGCTGGGGCTCGTGGTGCTCGGGCTCTGGTGGATCCGGAGGCGATGAGGCGGGGATGAGCGATCGATGATCCACATCGTCCACCTGCCCGCCGAGGTGCCGCGACGCTTCGTCAACTACCCCTCCTTTGCTCTCGTCGGGCCGCTCACGGCGGCGGCGTGGCTGGAGCGGCAGGGGGCCACCGTACGCTTCTGGGAGGCGCTGCTGGGGGTCCCGCCGGAGGCGCCGGTCCGGGCGGAGGGCGAGGCGTTGCTGCTCGGGGCGCCGCCCTCGCCGGAGCGGGTGCTGGCCGAGGTCTCCGCCGGGGACCTGGTGGTGTTCCCGATCGACATGTACCGCCACCCCGAACGTGAATGGGGAAGCTCGGTGCGCACGCTGAGCGAGGCGATCCGCGACACCCGTCCGGAGGTGACCCTCCTCGTCGCCGACTGTCACGTGGGCGGCGTGGACTACGTGCCGCTGGACGGGCCGGCGATGCTCGCCGGGCTGCCAGCGGTGCACGGCTACGTCCGGGGCGAGCCGGAGCTGCCCCTGGCCGCGCTCGCCGGGGGCGCCGCGCTCCGGGACGTGGCCGGAGTGCTCACGCGCCACGCCGAAGAAGACGGGGGCTGGGCCACGCCGCTGGATTCGTTGCAGGACGCCCCGCCGCCGGCGTGGCACCTGATCGACGTCGAGCGGTTTTTCGACACCCAGCGCACCCTGGCATCCCAGGACTTCATCCACGAGTACCACGGCCGGGGAGCGCTGCTGCCCGTGCTCTCCAGTCGCGGCTGTCCCTACCGGTGCCGCTTCTGTGCCGCGCCTCCGGGGCGGCGCTACCGCTCGATCCCGGCGGCGCAGTTCGAGACGCACCTCGACGCGCTGGTGGCGGCGGGCGCGGATACGCTCTTTTTTCTGGACGACGTGATGAACCTGGAGCGCGAGCGGTTCCGCGCGGTTCTGGACGCCCTGGCCGAGCGCGGCCTCGCCTGGACAGCGGTGAACGGCCTCCGCGCCGACCGGCTCACGGCCAGGGACGTGCGCCGGTTCCAAAGCAGCGGCGGCTTCGGGCTGAAGGTTTCGGCCGAGTCGGGGGACCCCCGGGTGCTCGACGAGCTGGTCGACAAGAACATGGACCCCGAGGCCCCGGCGCAGGTGGCGCGCTGGGCGGCCGAGGCGGACGTGGCGCTGGCAGTGCACTACATCGTCGGGTTTCCCGGCGAGACGCTGGAAGAGGTGAACCGCACCCTGACGCTGGCCCTCGAGCTGGAGGAGCTGCACGGCGCCTCGCCCCGGGTACAGCTCGCCACGCCCGTACCGGGGACCGCGCTGCACGAAGACGCCGCGCGGGGCGGGCACCTCCTGCGCGAGGTGGATCGGTTCGAGCTGCTCGGCGTGTTCGAGGGCACGCCCCTGATCGACACGCCGGAGCTGCCCGCCGGGCTGCTCGTGGCGCTGCTGGCGCTGCTTCGCCGCCGCCGGGCGCGGGCGGCCGAGCCGACCCTGCTGCTGGACCCAGGCTATCGCTGCAACCAGCGCTGTACCTTCTGCTCCACCGCCCTGATGAAGTGGCCCGACCGGCCCACCGCGGAGCTCGAGCAGATCCTCGGACGGGCGGCGGCCCGGGGGGTGCGCCACGTGGACCTGGGCGGCGGCGAGCCCACGCTGTATCCCGAGCTGCCCCGGCTCGTGCGGGCGGCCCGGCGTGCGGGGATCGACGACATCGGGGTGGTGACCAACGGCCGCATGTTCGCCTACGCCGATTACGCGGCGCGGCTGCGGGACGCCGGCGTGCAACGGATCATGCTGTCGGTGGCCGGACACACGCCCGAGCTGCACGATCGCATCGCCCAGGCGCCGGGCGCCTTCGAGCAGCTACTCGCGGGGCTGGAGCATCTGGCGGCCAGTGGACTCCCTCTCACGCTGAACGGGGTGATTTGCCGATCCACCGCGCCGCACCTGGCCGAGCTCGCGACCTACTACGCCTCGCGCTGGGACTTCGAGCTCGTGAACCTGCAGGTGGCGCTACCCATGGGCAACGCCGTGGCCGAGCGGGAAAGCTTTGACGCTTTCGAAGAGTTTCTGCCGTCGCTGCGCGCGGCCCTCGCCGTGAAGGATCTGCCCCCGGTCCAGGTGCACAACCTACCGCCGTGCGTGCTGCCCGAGCGACCCGACGTGGTGCTCGCGGAGTCCTTCAAGGGCGGCCGGCTGATCCTGGACCAGCAGAGCGAGATGGTGGATTTCGCCGGCGTCGTGGGCCGCGTGCTCACCGCGCTGCCCTTCTGCGCACGCTGCCCGGCCTATCTCGCCTGTGGTGGCGTGCCCAAGCGGATGCGGTCACGCTATGTCCAGGAGCACCGTTGGCCGGACCGCGTGGTTCAGGCATTGCTCGAGCCCCGCACGCAGGCCTGGCTGTCGGACGATGAGCGTGGATGATCCCATCGAAGCACAGGGTCGGCAGCAGGCAGCTCGAGATCAACATCGGCAAGGGCTGCAACAACGAGTGCGTCTTCTGTGGCAACGGCACCGTGCCCGCGCCCGACAAGCGGTTCGTGCCGCTCGAGATGCTCCAGCGCGAGGTGGACATCGCCGCCGCAGAGGGCTACCGCGCGGTGGGGCTGCTCGGCGGCGAGCCCACGCTGCACCCCGACCTGGTCGCGCTCGTCTCCTACGCGCGTAGCGCCTCCATCCAGCGCATCTCGCTTTGCACAAACGGGCGGCGGCTTCGCAACCTGGAGTATTTGTGGGAGCTGGTGGCGGCCGGCGTCACGCGGATCACGATCTCGCTGCATCACCACCGGCGCGAGGTGGCCGAGGAGCTCTCCAAACGCCCGGGCAGCTTCGACCAGCAGGTGCAGGCCGTGCAGAACGTGGTGGCCGGCCTGGCATCGGGATCGCTTTCGCTGCCCGACGGCTTTGCCGTAAACAGCTGCATCCACGGCCGGAACCTGCGCTCCCTCACCACGCTGGCGAAGTTTTTGCAGGGGCTCGGCGTTTCCGACCTCCGGCTCAACGGCCTGCGGCCCGAGCACCGCGCGGTGGGCAACGCCGAGCTGGTGCCGCGGCTCACGGGAGTGACCCGCGCCATCGAGAAGGTCGTGCTATGGAACGAGCAGCAGGGCGGGATGCGGATCACCTTCAGCGACCTGCCCTGGTGCGTCTACCCGACCCCGTTTTTCGTGAACCCGAATCTTCTGCGGCGCTACGTCGGGGACCTGCAGGACTTGGACACCTTCGTCACCGCCTTTCGCGGCGAGCAGCGTCGGCGCGACAACTTCCAGTGGAAGCAGCGCCGCACCCACCGCCTCAAGGAGAAGGTGGCCGCCTGCGAGCGCTGCCGGGTGGAGCCCCAGTGCGAAGGCGTGTGGAAACGCTACCGCGAGATCCACGGAGACGCCGGAATCGAGCCGGTGCGCTAGCTTCCTATCGACCCGATCATGCGCAAGATGGCATCGAATCTGCGGCACACCGAGCTGATCTCGGAGTGCCGTTCGCTGTTCGCTGTTCGCTGTTCGCTGTTCGCTGTTCGCTGTTCGCCGTTCGCTGTAAGCTGTGAGCCAGAATTCCGGATGATTGGCGAAAACCTAAAGGCTAAAGGCTAAAGGCTAAAGGCTAAAGGCTAAAGGCTAAAGGCTAAAGGCGGAGCCGGGACCTCTTTGGTTCCGGCTACGCCGGGTTAGGTTCGACGGGTAGGAACTCGTCCCAGCCGTAGGTCCGGGCGTAGCCCTTCCAGACGCCGTCGCACTGCTTCCGATAGCGGCAGCGGTCGCAGTCCTCCCGGAAGATCTGGCCGCGGTTGGGCTGGAGCCGCTGGAAATCGCGACCGTCCCACAGATAGATCACCTCGCGCTGGCCGAAGCGGACGAACCCGGGGGGCAGGGTGCAGGGCGGCATGCCCGTGACCACCAGCTCGCGCACCGGTGCGGCGGGCGCGGGGAGCGCTTCGAGGCGCGCCGCCACGTCGCTCATCCGGGGGACCAGCTCGTCGAAGGCCGACGCGGCCCGCCCGGTGGGCTCGACGAAGTTGAGGTTGATCACGTCCGGTCCCAGCGTGTACAGCAGCTCCAACAGCTCGTCGAACACGCGCAGGCTCGGGCGGGTGATCACCGAGCTCGAGCGCACCTCGAGGCGCTGCGCGTCCCGCAGCGTGATCAGGTTCCGGAGCCCTGCGTGGGTCTGCGCCCAGGACTTCGTCCCGGTGAGCGCGTCGTGCACCGTCGCGGTGGGCCCGTGGATCGAGACGGTGACGCCGGTGAGCCCCGCGGCCACGAGCCGGGAGGCATAGTCCGCGCGTCCCAGGCGCCGACCGTTGGTCACCAGCTCGATCTCGCGGTAGCCGAGCTCCCGGGCCGTGGCGATCATCCGTTCCAGGGCGGGCGAGAGGGTGGGCTCGCCGCAGGTGAACAGCACCGCGTCCCGCCGCTCGAACAGATACATCACCAGCCGCGGATCGCCGAAGTCGGCCGCGCCCCGCATCTCGTCGTCCTCCAGGCAGAAAACGCAGCGGTTGGAGCAGCCCTTCGAGACCATGACATGTAGCCTGACCTTGCGCGCGGTCGCCACGTGCGACACCTCCAGAGCGGAGTATACCCGATGATCGGCTGTTGTTCGCGGGGGCGTCCGGGTATACTGCTGCTCCGCGGCCGGGTGCCGCCAGAGCGTCATGACGTCCAAGCCCGCAGACATCGGTGAGCAGGAGCTGGCGCAGAAGGGTTGCGTCCTCGAGGGGATGACTCTGCTGCTGTCGCAGACGCCCGGCGATTTCCGCGTGGTTCTCTACGCGGACGCCGACTGCGCCAACCTGGTGCCGCGGTCATCTCGCGCGGTGGATCCGACGCGCTTTTACTGCACCAACCTCGGCGAGCAGGACCTCATCATCGGCACGGCGCGCGCGCGGCTCGAACAGGCCGTGCTCGCGGTGGACGGGGCGGCAGAGGTGAGCGCCATCTTCGTGGTGGGCAGTTGCGTCACCAGCCTGATCGGGGACGACGTGAGCGAGCTGGCCGCGCGTCTGGGGGAGCAGACCCGGGCGCCGCTGATCCCGGTGGACATGCAGGCCTTCCGGCTCTCGGGACAGGCGGAGATCATCGAGCGCTTCACCCGACACCTCGGCGCGCTCGCCGCCACGCCCGCCCGCGGGGACGGCGTGGTGAACCTGCTCGGCTATCCGGAGGACGATCACGGCGAGCTGGAGGAGGTGCTCGAAGCGCTCGGGGCACCGGTGAACGTCCGGCTCGCGCCCGGCAGCCCCCTCGAGCGCTGGGGCGGGTTGCGTCATGGTCGCCTCAACGTGGCTTCGGACCGGCGATTGTTTCGGACGTTGCTCCAGACCGAGCGGACGGATCGCGGGACGCCGTGGCTCGAGGTCGCTCCGCCGTACGGGCTGGCGGCGTCCGAGGCGCTCTACCGGTCCGTCGCCGGGGCGCTCGAGGAGGCCGGCCTCGCCGGGCCCGCCCGCCGCCTGGACGAAGTGATGTCGGCGCGCCGGGGGGAGCTGGTGGACCGCCTGAGTGGCGCGCAGGAGCGCTGGGAGGGGCAGCGGCTGCTCTATCACATCGGCGCCCGCAAGGACTTCACGCTGCCCACGGTGGTGCGCGAGGGGTTCGCGCCGCTGGGGTGGTTCTCGGAGCTGGGGTTCTCCGTGGAGCTCGCCTTCCAGGGCGCGCCGGAGCCGGCCTCGCGGCGCCGGATCGCCGGGGTGCTCGAGCGCTACGACGTCGACCTTCCCTTTCACGTGCTCCCCGACCGGATCTCGCTCACCCGGCTGCTCCGGGAGGGGAGCTACGCCGCCGTGTGCTGCGCCGACTCGCTGCACGAGGAGGTGGCTCGCACCGGCGTGCCCCATCTGCCCCAACCCGAGCTGCGCAGTGGCTTCGGTGGCGCCCGGTGGATGCTCGACTGGGTAGATGGCAAGCTTCGAAAAGCGGTGAAGCCATGACCGGAGTGGGCCGCGAATTCGAGATCCCGCTGTATAACCATCGCCACCTCTTCGGCGTATTCCTCGCGGCCCACGCCATCCCCGACGCGGTGCAGCTACTGCACACGGGCGTGGGGTGCAAGCCCAAGAACCAGCGGCAGATCGTGGCGCACGATCGGATGCGCGAGGCGCAGAACAAGACGGTGTGGTCGGACATCGCGGAGGAGCACCTCATCCGGGGCTCGGCCGAGCAGCTCCGGAACCTCGCCGCCGAAACCGTGCAGCGCCGTCCGAAGGTGGCGCTCTTCCTGCTCGCCGAGTCCACCGCCATGGAGCTCACGGGTATCGATCTGTGCGCCGTGGCCGACACGATCTCGCAGGAGGTCGGGCGCCCGGTGGTGCACGTACCGAGCGCAGGCTACCGCGGCGATCATTACGACGGCTACGCGGCGGTGGTGCGGCGGCTGCTGGGGGGGATGCGCTGGGAGATGTCGGTGACGCGGCCGCGTCAGGTGAACCTGATCGGCTACCCCTTCGATCGGTACGAGCTGGACCACGGCGCGAACCTGCGGGAGCTGCGCCGGCTGCTCACCGGGATCGGGGCCGACCTCGGGCAGACGATCCTGTCCGGTGTGCCGCTGTCGGCCCTGCAGGCCGCGCCCGAATCGGGCGCCAACGTCCTGTTGCCCTATGCGCCCGGGCTCGACGCCGAGCACGCCGACGGCCTCGGAGGGCGGCCGTGGTGCGTGGCGGACCTTCCGATCTCCAGCCGGGGCACCACGTGCTTCCTCGAGCAGGTGGCCCGACGGCTCGCGCTGCCGGAGAAGCGGGTTTCGGTGCTGATCGAGCGCGAGCAGTCCAAGATCGCGCCCCTGCTGCGCATCGCCCGCGAGCAGCTCACCGGTCGACGGGCGGTGGTCTTCGCCGACACGCCGCGCGCCGTAGGGCTCGTGGCGACCCTCGCGGAGCTAGGCGTGCAGACGCGCCTGGTCGCGCTGCTGGACGAGAGCCTCGGCGGCGGGGTCGCCTTCACCGAGGGGCTCGGGCGTCTGGGGCGGGAGCTGCCCGCCGACTGCCCGGTGCTGGAGTGCCCCACCGCGCGGGAGGTCACCGACGCCTGGACCGGGCTGGACAGCGCCCGGGGAGCGTCACCGATCGACGTGATTCTGGCGCCGGACCTGTGGCTTCCGCCAGCGCTGGTGCGTGGGCTGCCGTGGGTCGAGATTGGCCTGCCCTCCAACCGCAAGCGTGCGATCTTCGCGCTGCCCGACGTAGGCTACAACGGCGTCGTCGCGCTGGCTCAGCGCCTGCTCGACGCGGTCAACCAAATCCACTGAAATCCACTGAAATCCACTGAAGCCCCGGCCCTAAAATCCACTGAAGCCCCGGCCCTAAAATCCACTGAA
>CAYFWA010000312.1:4991-7651 GCA_964346625.1 uncultured Myxococcales bacterium | reverse complement strand
CGGAACCGGAACCGGAACCGGAACCGGAACCGGAACCGGAACCGGAACCGGAACCTCCGCGGCGGGGGGCCCGGTCCTGCAGACGGCCGCCGGCCCGGTGCCCCTGACACCGGCGGCGCTGGTGATCGGCAACCCGCCCTGGGTGGCCTGGGACGCCCTGGGGGCGGGATACAAGGAGAAGCTCGCGCGCGGGCCGCTGCGCGAGCTGGACGCCTTCGACCGCGTGGGCTTCGAGGCGCGGCTCGGGGCGGCCAACGACGACGTGAGCGCGCTGTTCGCGCTGGTGGCCCTGGCGCACCTGGTGGCGCCGGGGGGGCGGCTGGCCTTCTTGCTCAAGTGGAACCTCATCAGCAACGAGACCGCGCGGGTGCTGCGGCGCTTCGAGGTGCGGCTTCGGCCGGCGTTGGAGGACTCACCGGAACGCGCGGGCGGGGCGAAGGCCAGGGCCCCGGTGACCGTCCCCTTCGCCGTGGAGCGGCTGTGCGACCTGCGGCGCTGCAACCCCTTCGAGGCCGCGGTGGAGCCGGCCCTGTGGATTCTGCGCCGGGATCGAGCCATGGAGGCGACCCTGCCCGCCGAGCGTTGGATCCGTCGGACCGCTGCGCGTGGAGCGCGGGGCGACGGCGGTGATGTAGAGATGGGCGTGGAGGTGGTGCCCGAGGACGACTACAGCCCGGTGGAGGCCCATCACCCCGAGGGACCCTGGGCGCCAGGCTCTGCGCAGCGCGACGCCACCCGCGCCCTGGAGGGGACCTTCGGCTGGGAGATCCGCCACGGGCTCAAACACGACTGCAACGGGGTGTTCTTGCTGGAGGTCGTAGGGTCTGCCGACGCAGCCGCGGACCCCGCCACCGCAGGCGCTGGCGAGCCGGAGCAGCCGGAGCCCGAAGGATCGGCGTCCACGTCGGTGGCAGCCTCAGGGGCGACAGAGACGGCAGAGGCGGTGCCCCTGCTGCGGGTGCGCAACCGGCCCCGGACCTCGCGCCGGATCCGGGTGGCGCCCTGGGAGGGCACGCTGGAGGCCACCCACATCCATCCCCTGCTGCAGAGCCGTCACGTGCGGCCGTTTTCCGTGCTGGGCTGGGGCCACGTGCTCGCGCCGCTGCAAGGGGGCAAGGTGGTGGACGAGGCACCGCTTCGCGCTGGGGCGCCGCGGACCTTTGGCTACCTGGCCCATCACCGCGAGGCGCTGGCCGCCCGGCGCTCGCGGGTGTTCGTAAGGCCCCCTTTTTACCGGCTGTTCGGCGTGGGGCCCTACAACGACGCCGCCGCGCTGCTCGTCTGGAGCGGCATGGGGTTTCGGCCGTGGTTCGTGGCGGTGGATCGGCTGCCCGATCCGTGGCTGGGGCCCGCCCGGCCCCTGGTGGACGGATCGTGCTACCTGGTGCCGGTGACCGATCCCCGGGAGGCCTTCTACCTCAGCGGTCTGCTCAACGCGCGGCCGGTGCGGGATTTTCTCTCCAGCCGCTCCTCGGGCTCCAAGCGCGGCCTGAGCCGGGCGGTGCTGTCGCGGCTTCGCCTGCCGCCGTGGGATCCGGCCGCACCCGCGCACCGGCGCCTCGCCCGGGCGGCGCGGGATCTGACCCGCATCGGCCCCGGGGTCACCGAGCCCACGGCGCTGGAGCGCGAAGAGGTCGAGGCGCTCGCCCGTGCCCTTCTCCCGGGTTGAGGGACCGGGCGGGACACCTTATTCGTGACCGGGGCCTGAGCGTCTGCGTGGAGCAAACCTAACGAGGAGATACGCTACCGCAGGTTTTCGCCCGTGGTGGCGGGGATGAGCTTGCCGAACTTCACGCCGCGGATGGCGGTGAGCTGCTCGCCCATGCGCAGGATCTGGCGGGCCTTGCCCCGCAGGATGAGCACCTCGAGGCAGTTGTGGTGGTCGAGGTGGATGTGCAGGGCGGAGACCACCGCCTCGGGGCTCTGGTGCTGGATGTGGGTCAGCCGCTTGGACAGATCCATGCTGTCGTGCTCGAAGACCAGGGTGACCACCGCTACCTGCTCGGACTCGTCGTCCTCGATGCGGGCCCACTCGCGCGCCACGAGCTGCTCGCGGATGAGATCCCGCAGCGCCTCGGAGCGGTTGGTGTACCCGCGGGCGGTGATGTGCTCGTCGAACTGCTGAAGCAGGCTGTCTTCGAGGGAAACCCCGATCCGTTGTAACAAAACGCGCCTCCGTCCCCCGGTTCGACACCGGGAAAACCGTCCCCGGTTCGACACCGGGAAAACCGTCCCCGGTTCGACACCGGGAAAACCGTCCCCGGTTCGACACCGGGAAAACCGTCCGATCCGATCCCCGGGGAGCCCTCTCGGTGCGGTCCCGGGGCGATGGGAGCCCTCTCGGTTTGCTCCCGGGACGACAGGGTGAATATCCCAAGGTATCCCGTGCTGTATACCGAAGATCTTCTCGTCGGTGAAACCCCTTGTCAGAATTTTCATTCCCGTCATCTAGGATTTGTCATAAGATACGACCACCGTGAGCTGCCTCGTGCGCATACACTCCGATCAGAAAGCCGGGAGTGGAGTCATCGGGGCAGCCGGTAACCCGGCCATCTCCTCGTTTCTGCTCGACTTTTTACTTAGCGAGATTCCCGCCTGGAGGCAGAAATGTACCTGATCCGAGCACCCCGAGCCTTGGGCTCCCCGCTGTTGATGCTCTT
>CAYFWA010000312.1:0-4891 GCA_964346625.1 uncultured Myxococcales bacterium | reverse complement strand
TTGATGCTCTTCGCGTTCGCGGCCAGTGGCTGCGCGGACCACGGGGATCCGGCCGGGAGCGCGGCGCAGACGGATCGCCGCATCAACAACGGCGCCCCGGAAACGGGCCACGACTCGGTGGTTTATATCTTGCACCAGCAGGGCTCTGGATGCACCGGCACCATCATCGGGCAGCGCGTGGTGCTCACTGCCAAGCACTGCGTGGTGCACATGGACTCCAGCGGCAACGCCGCGGGCATGCTCACCGAGTCCGGCTTCGGGATCTGGATTGGCCCCAGCCCCAACATCTATTCCTGGAACCCCAAGTACACGGTGGAGGAGACGCGCACCACGCCGGGCAGCACCATCACCGACAACGACATCGCCGTGATCATCGTCGACGGGCTGATGGAGGAGACCCCGTATCCCATCATCTCGTCGTACCCCTCCGGGTTCATCGGCTCCCAGGTCCACCTCATCGGTTACGGGCTGGATGCCTGCACCGGCGGTGACGCCGGCACCAAGCTGCGGACCACCGACCAGGTGGCCGGCTTCGAGGGCTACAACAGCTTCGTGACCCAGGGGCTCGGCGCCAACTCCGGCGACTCGGGAGGCCCCGTGTTCAACCTGGACTACGAGGTGGTGGGGGTGATGGTGGCCGTGCCCCAGAGCTACGGAGGGGAGCTGCAGTGCGGGACCACCATCTGCACCCGCCTCGATCGGTTCCAGAGTCTCATTCAGCAGGCCCTCGAGGACACGGGCGGCTGCTATCCCACCGGAGACGAGATCTGCGACGACGGCATCGATCAGGACTGCAACGGTCTGATCGATGACGGCTGCAACGCCATCGGGGAGCCTTGCAGCAGCCACGAAGACTGTGCGACCGGGGTCTGCGTCGATTTCGGCTCGGGCCAGGTGTGCGCCCAGGCCTGCGATCCCACCAACCCCACCGGGAGCTGCGTGCAGGGCTACTACTGCAAGGAGCTCGACTGCACCACGGGCGCGTGCGCCCCGGGAACCAACGGCACCAAGCTCCCCGGGGAGCGCTGCAGCGTCGACACCGAATGTCAGACGCTCTACTGCCGGGCGGCCGCCGACGGCTTTTCCTACTGCGCGCTTCGCTGCGCGCTCAACGAGGGCGAGTGCCTCCCGAGCGAGGTCTGCGCTCCCATGGGCGACACCTGCGGGGCCTGCCAGCTCTCCACGGTGTACCAGGGCCAGCGCGGCATCGGCGAGATCTGCCAGCTCGGCGCCAACTGCCGCAGCGGCCTGTGCATCGAGGACGCGGGGGCGTTCTACTGCTCGGAAAACTGCGCCGATCATGCCAGTTGCCCCGACGGCTTCCACTGCCGCGAGGGTCGCTGCGCCCGCGGGCATCTGGGCACTGACGGCGATCCCTGCGTGCTCACCGAAGACTGCCTCGATCCCCTCGTCTGCTACGTGGACGGAGCCGACGCCTACTGCACGCGGGACGGCTGCGAGTCCACGGGGTGTCCGGCCGGCATGGTCTGCACCCCCACGGACACCTCCTCGGTGTGCGCCCTGCAGGCCGCGCCGGTGGGAGCGCGCTGCGACGGGCCCCAGCAGTGCCACACCCAGGGTTGTCTCACCTTCAACGGCGAGGGGCTGTGCACCATCCAGTGCAGCCGGGACGAGCCGTGTCCCCCGGGCACCTACTGCACCGAGTCGGATTCCGGCCAGCTCGCCTGCGCCCCCAACTCCCTGCCCCCCCGCATCGACACGGGCGACGGCGGGGGCGGTGGCAGCGGCGGCTGCCGCACCGCCGCGGGGGGCAGCGCCCCGTGGGCCCTGCTGCTCGGGGGGGGGTTGCTCCTCGGCTGGCGGCGCCGTCGCCCCCGGGGCTAGCCGCGCGCCTGCGTCCGCTTTCCCCCCGTTCGAATTGCTGCTTGCTGCACGGTTGCTTCGGAGGAACCATGTCTGTTCGCCTACCTCACCCGCACCCGCCCTTTCCAGGTCGGCTGTCGATAGCACTGTTTGCCGCGGCGCTCGTTTTCGGCAACGCCTGTAGCCTGCCCGCCGAAGAGCCCCTGGACGGCCTGGCCCAGGCGCGCCGCTCCATCAACGACGGCATCCTCGAGCCCGGCGAGCCGGGGGTGGTGCTGCTGTACCACCAGTGGTACGGCGCCATGTGCACGGGCACCCTCATCGGGAGCCGCGTGGTGCTCACCGCCAAGCACTGCGTCCAGAACGAGAGCGGCCAGATGTACAGCACGGGGGGCTGGACCGTGAACGTGGGATCCAGCATGCACGCCATCAGCCACTCCTACGACGTGGATGACGTGCGGACCACGCCGGGCGCCTCCATCGAGGACTCCGACGTGGCGGTGATGATCCTGTCCCAGCCGGCGCAGGAGAACCCCTACCGGTTCAAGATCGAGCTGGACACGCCGAGCCTGGTGGGGCGCACGGGGCTGCTCATCGGCTACGGCCAGGACGGCTGCCCCGACGGCGACTCGGGCACCAAGTTCAAGACCGTCGACGACGTGGTGGGCTGGGCCACCATCAACGACTTCGTGCTCGACGGCAACGGGGCCAACCACGGCGATTCCGGCGGGCCCGTGTTCGACCCGGACACCATGGAGGTGATGGGGGTGATCTCGCGCGGCGGCGACTGCCAGGAGTACCCCGGGCTCACGGTGGCGGTGCGCGTGGACGCCTGGAAGAGCCTCATCAACGAGGCGCTCACCGACACCGGGGATTGTGCCCCCACGAGCCTCGAGGAGAGCTGCGACGACGGCGTGGACAACAACTGCAACGGCGAGGTGGACGAGGGCTGCGCGCCCGAGGGCGCGGCCTGCGCGGGGGACGAGGACTGCGCCTCGCGCTACTGCCGTGACGTCGGCACCCAGGGCTCCATCTGCACCAGCCCCTGCGATCCCTTCTTCGCGGCGAGCGACTGCGCTTCGGGCTCCTATTGCCTGCGGCTCGGCTGCGACGAGGGCGCCTGCGCCCCGGGCAGCCCGGGGCCTTTGGCGGTGGGGGAGCCCTGCCAGGCCGACACGGACTGCCAGCAGCTCCTTTGCGCCGATCCGGGCACGGGGGCGGCGGTGTGCATGGCCTTCTGCGGGGTGGACGCCGGGCAGTGCCTCGGCAACGAGGCCTGTGTGCCGCTGGAGGCTGGCGCGGCGTGCGGTGGTTGCGTGCCCGACCGACTGTTACCGGGGCCCTTCGGTCTCGGGGAGCGCTGCGAGGACGAGGCGGACTGTGTCGCCGGACAGTGCCTGGACGACGGGGGGCTGGGCTACTGCACGTTCGAATGTCAGGGCGAGTCGGACTGTCCGGCGGGGTTTCACTGCCGGGACGCCCGGTGCGTCCGGGGGCCCCGCGGCCACGTGGGCGATCCCTGCGTCAACGACCAGGACTGCGATCCCGAGCTGCAGTGCCTGGGGGCCGGTGTGCAGCCCGGCTACTGCACCGCCTCCTGTGCGGGAGGCGAGAGCTGCCCCACGGGCACGAGCTGCGATGGCCAGGCCTGCGTGCTCGACGGGCTGCCGCTGGGCAACGGTTGCGTGAGCGCGGGCGACTGTCATACCCGGGGCTGCTTCAGCTTCCAGGGCGAAAACGCCTGCACCCTGACCTGCGATCGCCAGACGCCCTGCCCGCCGCTGATGACCTGCGTCATGGCCGACAACGGCATGACCCTGTGCCAGCCCCATCGCCTGCCGGTGACCGACGATCCCGGCGAGCAACCCACCAACCCCGGGGACTGCGCCACCGGCGGCCCGGGCGGGGCCCCCCTGCTGCTCACGCTCGCCGGGCTCGCCTGGCTCTGGCGCCGTCGGCGCCGTCGGGCCGGCGTGCCGGCCCGGCCGCGGTAGTCTCCCTCGGCCGCAGTACAGCCGCGCCACCGGCGGCCCGGGCGGGGCCCCCCTGCTGCTCACGCTCGTCGGGCTCGCCTGGCTCTGGCGCCGTCGGCGACGCCGGGCCGGCGTACCGGCCCGGCCGCGGTAGTCTCCCTCAGCCGCAGTAGAGCCGCCACTCGGCGCTCATTCGCAGTAGACCCGCCACTCGAAGATCACCGGGTTGCTCTGCTGCCCGGTGACGCCGGTGGCGTACACGTTGTAGATCCGCAGCCGCGTGGTGCTCACCGGGGAAGAGAAGCTGTAGCTCCAGTCGTCGGTGCGGCCGCTCACCGACCCGTCGGTGACCCAGCTCGCGCCGTTCCACCACTGGATGGTTCCCGCCGCAAGGGTTCGGCCGTCTCCGAGGCAGGTGGGGCTCCAGGCGTTGCCCGTGTCGATCTCCACGCGGCCCACGGTCACGGTGCTGGAAAAGTCCAGCCGGATCCACTCCCCGTTGGCGTAGTCCTCGGCGTTGATCCAGTGGGGGTTGTGGCTGGAGCAGCTCGGCTCCTCCCAGCCGTCGATCATGTTCTCGGGACCATAGCCGGTGGAGGAGGTCCCTCCCCCGCTGGAGCTGGCGGTGACCCCGCTTTGGCGCGCCAGGTTGTAGGCGGGGTCGCACACCGGCCCCTCGAGCTGGCAGCTTCCGTCACAGCCATCGCCGGGCACGGTGTTGCCGTCGTCGCACTGCTCGCCGATGCCGGTCTGCACCGTGCCGTCGCCGCAGACCTCCCACTGGCAGCTCGCCGAGCAGCCGTCGTTGCTCGAGCCGTTGCCGTCGTCGCACTGCTCGCCCAGGCCGGTCTGCACGGCGCCGTCGCCGCAGTACTCGGTTTGACACGAGGCGTTGCAGCCATCACCCGGCGTGGTGTCGCCGTCGTCGCACTGCTCGCCCAGGCCGGTCTGGACAATCCCGTCGCCGCAGTACTCGTCCTGACACGAGGCGTCGCAGCCGTCGCCGCTCTGGGTGTCGCCGTCGTCGCACTGCTCGCCCAGGCCGGCCTGGACAATCCCATCGCCGCAGACCTCGTCCTGGCAGGTGTCCGAGC
>CAYFWA010000311.1:5752-7660 GCA_964346625.1 uncultured Myxococcales bacterium | reverse complement strand
CACTGCCACTGCCACTGCCACTGCCACTGCCACTGCCACTGCCACTGCCACTGCCGACCCGACGGGCTTCGCGCTCGCCACCGCGTCTTTGCGCCGGCGGCGCCCCGCCGAGGTGGTGACCGATCACCTGCGCTGGGGCACCGGCGGCACCTGCTTCGCCCTCACCGAGACCTTCCTCACCGTGCTGCGCCGGATCGGCTACCGCTGCCGCCCGGTGCTGTGCGACATGAAGGCCGGCGCAGACACGCACTGCGCGGTGTTGATCGAGCTCCCGGAGGGTCCCCACCTGATGGATCCGGGCTACCTGCTGCACCGGCCGCTGCCGCTTCCCCGCGCCCCGGGCGAGCAAAGCCGCCGAGACGCCGGCGTGGCCGAGGTCCGCCTGGTGGCCGCTCGAGGACCCTCCTCGCACCCGGCGGCAGGGTCGACCGCTTCGCTCGCCCACCCGCGCGATCCGCGCCGTGCGTCAGAATGCACACCCTGGGGCTTCGACGTGTACACCGGCGACACCTGGCGCTACCGAATGAAGCCCGCCCCGGTGAGCCGCGCCCGGTTCCTTTCCCGCTGGGACGACTCCTTCGGCTGGAGCCACATGAACAACGTGCACCTGTCGCGGGCCCTGCCCGACGTGGGGGGCTACGCCTACCTGCACGGCCACCGCCTGCGGGTCCAGGCCCGCGATGGCAAGCAGAACGTGAACCTGCGCGGCCGCCTCGCCGTCGAGCTCGGCGCCCGCTTCAACCTCGCCCCGGAGGTGGTGGAGCGCGCCTACGCCATCGCCGCGGCCCTGCGCGCCGGCCCCGCCGGGTAGCGGCCGGGGAGCCAACCGGTACGAACGTCCGAGAATACGGCCAATCCGGCAGCAGCGGCGGCAGGGGGCTTTGGGGGACGAACGCCTCGTGGACGTTGTCCAAGACCACGAGGATTTCATCCTCATCCTCGACCACGAGTCGGCTGAACGTCTCCTCGAAGAGCTGTCGTGCGTGTGCGGCCTGGGCTTCGGGATCGCCTGTGGGTCGTGTCGCCGGGGGGCGCGTTCGTCGTCGGGAGGCCTCGCACGGCGTCCGTCCGATGTATACAAATTATGTAAGGAATACTAAAAAAATGAACGAAGTGAATACGGAAAGCAAGAAATTTCCGCGAAGCAATCGAAGGCTGGGTGGGTCGGCTGTAGGTCGGCTGTAGGTGGCCTGTGGTCCGGGCGTCTCGCGCGACTGTCCCAGCGGATTGCGGTCGTGCTAGCCTTGCGGCCATGGCCGATTCGTCCAGGGTAGAGCGCTCCGCACCACACGTCTCTCCGAGACCTCCCGGGCCGCGGCCCGAGCCGCCGCCGTGCCTGGCGGTGGTGGGCGTTTTGACGCCGGATCCGGACTGCGCGCGCGTCGTGGTCGAAGAGCTGGCCGCGGGCTACGGCGGCGTGGCGCTGTGGGGCGAGGCCGCGCCCTTTTGCCAGACCCGCTACTACGAGCCGGAGATGGGCAGCGCTCTGCAGCGCTTCTACTGCGCCCTGGGCGAGCTGTTGCCCGCCGAGGAGCTGCCGCGGCTCAAGCGCGACGCCTGGGCGGTGGAGCGAAGACACCTGGAAGGGGGCCGCCGGCCAGTGAACCTGGATCCCGGCGTGCTGGATCACAGCAAGGTGGTGCTGGCCTCCTTCAAGCAGGGGCCGCAGAAGATCCACCTGGGAGGCGGGATCTGGGCCGATCTGGTGCTTTACTATCAAAACGGCGGCTACGGCCCGCTGCCCTGGACGTTCCCCGATCTCAAGGGGGGCGATCACCGGGCCTTCTTCGCGGCAGCCCGCAAGCTGTACAAGGAGCGGCTCAAAGCGCAGCTCCAGGCCAAGAGCTGAGCGTTGAGCGTTGAGCGTTGAGCGTTGAGCGTTGAGCGTTGAGCGTTGAGCGTTGAGCG
>CAYFWA010000311.1:4884-5652 GCA_964346625.1 uncultured Myxococcales bacterium | reverse complement strand
TTGAGCCTTGAGCGTTGAGCGTTGAGCCTTGAGCCTTGAGCCTTGAGAAAAAGGGGGGGGCTGGGGAGGGTCGGCGCCCCGAATTGACGCGTTACCGGGTGGAAGGCTAGAGTCTCTGAGACTTCCTTCCTCGGAATACGCCCCCCATGGCGATGGATCGCCCCAGACCCGCTCGCATCGCCCGTTTTGGCCGGGATCGGTTCCTGTACGCCGGGGATCATCGCTACCATCTGGTGGAGGCGGGCCGCGGTCCGCTTCGCCGAGAGCGTCACGGCCTTTCTGCGATCACAGCGGCTGCCGCGGGGGCGGCTCAGCGCGCCGGGCGCGGACGGAGTGCGCCGGTTGCGGCTGCGCTGAGCGGTTGCGCTGAGCGGCTGCGCTGAGCGGCTGCGCTGAGCGGCTGCGCTGAGCGGCTGCGCTGAGCGGCTGCGCTGAGCGACCGCGGGAGGCGGTTGGCGCCGGAAAAATACCCCGTAGATCAAGGGACTTTGTACAGTTTTGCCGTGCGTTGTCGGCTGGACAGGGGGGGTTGGTGGTGGTAGGACTTCCTATTGACCGGACGCGAGTCCGGTCCCCGCGGCCTCCCGCCTGTGAGGTCCAGCGGGGTGTGTCAGCAGGGAGGACGCTCCTTGAGCGACGACCATCGCCACAACAACTCCGAAGGCTCGGCGGCCCCCGAAGGCTCGGCGGCCGCGACGCGGACCGACGACGCCCGGACCGACGACGCCCGGACCGACGACGCCCGGACCGACGACGCCCGGACCGACG
>CAYFWA010000311.1:0-4784 GCA_964346625.1 uncultured Myxococcales bacterium | reverse complement strand
ACGTGCGGACCGACGACGCCCGGACCCGATCCACGGCGGGCCGGATCCCCCTCGGGATCATGCTCGCCCTCGCGTTGCTGGGCATCGGCGCGGCGGTGGAGCTCACGGTGGTCTACCATCAGGCCAATGTGGATCTCGGCCACGAGAGCCACTGCAAGCTGTCGGCGGAGTGGGACTGCGACAACGTGGCCCGCAGCGAGTACGCCAGCCTGGCGTCGGTGCCGGTGGCCCTGTGGGGCGTCATCGGCTACGGGTTCATGGCCTTTTTGCTGGGCTGGGGTCTGTCTGGCCGCGGGCCGCGACACTGGCCGCTGGGCGTGCTGTCGGTGCTGGTGCTCTTCTCGGTGGCCCTGTCATCGTACCTGATGTACGCCTCCTTCGTGGTGCTGCAGAAAAAGTGCATGTGGTGCACCGTGCTCTACGGGGTCAACGGCGGGCTGCTCGCAGGGCTCGTGGCCACCCTGGTGGCCCGCCGGATCGGGCCGGTTCGGGCTCTCCGGGAGGATCTCGGCTGGCTGCTGGATCGGCTGCACGTGCTGGGGGCCCTGTCGGCCGCGGCCCTCGGCCTCGCCGCCATCGCGCTGGTGTGGGGGCCGCGGCTGGGCCACGCGGAGCGGGAACGTGAGCCCGTCAGCATGGAGAGCCTGATCAAGGATCCGACCCCCGCCGCGAGGCGGGGGGCCACGAACGCGGACGACGCTCGCCGCCAAGCGGGCGCGCGTCCCCTGCCGCCCCTGCCCAAGGGCCCGCCCGAGTGGGTGGAGGCGATGGTGGAGCCAAGCACCCCGGGGATCGGTCCCAAGCACGCCGATCTGTACATCGTGGAGTTTTCCGACTACGAGTGCCCCTTCTGCCAGATCTCCAACCGACGGCTGGAGAAGGTCCTCGACAAGTACGGGGAGCGGATCCGGCTGTATCACCGCCACTTCCCGCTGGACAAGACCTGCTTTAAGCAGATGAAACGCCAGATGCATCCCCACGCGTGCTTCGCGGCGAAGGCCGCCATCTGTGCCCACGAGCAGGAAAAGTTCTGGGATTTTCACGACAAGCTGTTTCGCCTGGGCAAGTCCATCCACCAGCAGAGCATCCGCGCGCTGGCCAAGAAGATGGAGCTGGACATGAAGAAGCTCGAGGCGTGTCTCGCGGCCGAGTCCACCGAGGAGCAGATCCAGGAGGACATCCGGGCCGCCGTGGCGCTCAAGATCCGCGGGACGCCGACCTTCTTCATGGGGGGGCCGCTTCTCGATCGGTTCAAGCCGCCGGGCATCTCCCTGGAGATGTTCGACGAGCTCTTCAAGGCCGTGGACAAGGCCAAACGCGACTACGCGGCCAAGCGCGCCTCGTCCATCCGCCGCCCGTCGCCCGGGGGCGCCCGGGCACCCGGAATGGCGCCGGCCCCCGCCCGATCCTCGGCGAAGGGCGCAGCGGGGATGGAGTCCTCGACGAGTCGGGCGGCAAGGATGGGCGCCTCGGCCAAGCGCGCGGCGGGGATGGGCGCCGCGGCCCCGGACGCCGCGAAGGCGAACGAATCGGAGACTGCCCGTTTTGGCTCGAGCCCATCGGAACGGGACGGCCCGTCGGGCGCTCCCCCCACCCGCGCTGCGGTGCCCTGAGCGAGTCGCCTTGCGCATCGCGTTCACGAGCGATCTGCACGTAGAGTATCACCTCGAGGTGGTGGGGCACGTCGCCCGCCGTGTGAGTGAGCTGGCCCCCGATATGCTCGTGCTCGCCGGGGACGTCTGTCCGGACCTGTCGCTCCTGGAGCGCTCGCTCCGCATTTTGAAGGGGGCCCTGCTGGGGCCGCTGCTGTACGTGCCGGGCAACCACGAGCTCTGGTGTGGGGGGAGCCAGGGCTCCGGGCCGCACAGCCGGGAGCGCTACGAGGTCGTGCTGCCCACCCTGGCCCGCCGGGCCGGGGCGCTGCCCCTGGGCGCGGCCCCGGTGAGAGTGGGCGACGTCACCTTCGTGGGGGTCACCGGTTGGTACGACTATAGCCTGCGGGATTCGGCCCTGGAGGCCCGCTGCGGGCCGCTGGACTACGCGGCCAAGCGCTTCGGAGACCAGGGTTGCGTGGATGGGCTCCAGGTGTTTTGGCCCGGGGACGACGGCGCGCCCCTGTCCGATCCCGCCCTCAGCGACCTGATGGTGCAGGGCCTCAGAGCCCAGCTTCGTCAGGCTCACCGGGCCCCCGTGGTGGTGGTCACGCACATGCTGGCCCGCCGTGATCTCCTCGAGGCCCATCCCGGTCGAGCGGGGGGCGACTCCGGTCGAGCGGGGGGCGACTCCGGTCGAGCGGGGGGCGACTCCGGTCGAGCGGGGGGCGACTCCGCGCGTCGATTTCAGGACGCCTTCATGGGCAGCGCGGCCCTCGGCCGCGAGATCGAGCGCCACCCCGCCGTTCGTGTCGTGATCTCTGGTCATCATCACATCCCCGCCAGGCACGAAAGCGGCGCCGCAAACGCAGAGCTGCGCTATCTTAGCTCACCCATCGGCTATCCTCGCGAGATCCGGGAGTCCCTGGAGACACACGTTTCCAAACGTGTATCTATAGAGAAAATATAGCGAATAAATTAATATCTCCCGAAAAGATAAGGCTTTTTCGGGGTGCGAGATTTGTTTGGTCGCCGGGTGGATTATGTGTTGTTCCGCTTTCGTTTCCCGTGGATAATGAGCCTGGGATTTCATCCACGGAGATACCGATGCGCACGCCGAAACGCTTGGTGCTTTTCCTCTCTGCTGCCGCGATGCTCCTCGGTGTTGCCTCCGAGGCGCGCGCCCAAGGCGGCCCTCCGCTGGACCGCAGCTTCGACATCCAGCTCTACGAGCCCGCCATCGGGGTGCGCCAGCTCCTCACGCTGGAGACGGCGCGCGTCCCCTCGCACCTTGGCTGGGGCATCGGTGCCCACTTCGGCTACATGAACCGGCCCCTGTCGGTGTACCTGGTGGACTCGGAGGACAACCTCAAGGAGCGATATCCCATCGTGGGGAGCCACGTCACGGGGTATCTGTACGGCTTCTTTGGCTTTTTGAAGCGCTTCCAGGTCGGCCTCGGGATCCCGGTCTACTGGCAGAGCCAGGAGGACAAGTACGACGAGCTGCTGCAGGAGGTGGGCGGATCCACCTCCGGCGTGGGGGGGGCGGCCATGGGGGATCTGCGGCTGCAGCTCAAGGGCTTCATCTACGGCTTCGACAAGAACCAGCACAACCTGGCCGCGTCCGTCCTACTCACCTTCCCCGTGTTTCACTGGGCGGGACAGGACGACATGTTCACCGGGGACCAGAGCGTGAACATCTGGCCGCGGCTCATCTACGAGTTCCGCTGGCGGGGGCTCACGGCGGCGGCCAACGTGGGCTTTCTGGCCCGCGTGGCCGAGAGCCAGTTCCTGTCTACCGAGATCTCCCACGCCTTCACGTGGGGGGCGGGCGGTAGCTACAAGGTGGCTGGGTTCGGGCAGTGGAGCGTGGACGTCATGGCCGAGATCTGGGGCCGCAACGGCCTCACCGATGAGCTCGACGCCAACCCGGTGGAGGTGGACCTGGCCGTGCGGATGCGCATGGGCCTCGGGCTCTCCTTCTGGGTGGGCGGTGGCGCGGGCCTCATCAAGGCGGTGGGCAGCCCGAAGTTCCGCGTCTTCGCCGGCCTCCAGTTCTCTCCGGCCTGGGAGGACAAGGACGGGGACGGAGTGCCGGACTACCAGGACAAGTGCCCGGCCCAAAAGGAAGACAGGGACGGCTTCCAAGACGAGGACGGCTGTCCGGACGAAGACAACGACGGCGACGGCATCAAGGACGCGGACGACAAGTGCCCCGACCAGGCGGAGGACTACGACCGCTTCGAGGACAAGGACGGCTGCCCCGATCCGGACAACGACGGCGACGGCATCCCCGACAAGGAGGACAACTGCCCCATGGACAAGGGGCCGGCCAAGGACAAGGGCTGCCCGGCCAACATGCTGGACGCCGACGGGGACGGCGTGCAGGACAACAAGGACAAGTGCCCCGACCAGCCCGAGGACAAGGACGGCTTCGAGGACGAGGACGGCTGCCCCGATCCGGACAACGACGGCGACGGCGTGCCCGACGAGCACGACAAGTGCCCCAACAAGGCCGAGGACAAGGACGGCTTCCAGGACGCGGATGGCTGCCCCGATCCGGACAACGACGGCGACGGGGTCTGCGACGACAACCCCACGATCCAGCGCGACGCCGCGAAGTACCGATCCATCTGCCTGGGCAAGGACAAGTGCCCGGGCAAGATGGAGACCATCAACGGCGTGGACGATCTGGACGGCTGCCCCGACCAGGGCAAGGAGATGGTGAAGCTCGACCTGCAGGCCACCGGGGCCTACAAGGGCCGGTTCCTGCTGGCGCGGCGCTTCGCCTTCAAGTCTCCCTACAGCGCCGAGCTCACCGACGACAACAAGTCGGTGCTGCGGCAGCTCGCCCACATCCTGCGGCTGCGGGCGGCGCGGATCATCAAGAAGGTGGCCATCGCGGCCTTCACCGACCGCACCAAGAAGGGCGACGCCGGCATCAACATCACCAAGGCCCAGGCCGAGGCCATCCGCCAGTACCTCATCGAGCAGGGGGTGGACAAGGACCGCCTGGTGGCGGTCCCGGCCGGCTACTCCAGCCCGGTGTGCACCAAGCGCTACCGCTCGCGCCGGCGTCGCCGGCGCTGTCGCCGCAAGAACCGGCGGGTGGAGCTGTACATCCTGAAGATTGCCAACTAAGGCCCCGCTCACGAATAAGATGTCCAGTTCAGGGCGCCGAGGCGCCCGGCT
>CAYFWA010000310.1:7504-7669 GCA_964346625.1 uncultured Myxococcales bacterium | reverse complement strand
CTTTTCGCGCTCTACCGGGGCGCCTTTGCCGCCTGCGCCGCGCCCCGTGGGGGCGTCCTTGCCGCCCGCGCCGCCCTTGCCACCCTTGCCGCCCTTGCCGCCCGCGCCGCCCGCGCCGCCCTTGCCGCCCGCGCCGCGGGGCTTGCCGCGGCCCGCCGGTCCGCC
>CAYFWA010000310.1:5117-7404 GCA_964346625.1 uncultured Myxococcales bacterium | reverse complement strand
CTTTTCGCGCTCTACCGGGGCGCCTTTGCCGCCTGCGCCGCGCCCCGTGGGGGCGCCCTCGCCGCCCGCGCCGCCCCTGCCGCCCTTGCCGCCCGCGCCGCGGGGCTTGCCGCGGCCCGCCGGTCCGCCCTTTTCGCGCTCTACCGGGGCGCCTTTGCCGCCTGCGCCGCGCCCCGTGGGGGCGTCCTTGCCGCCCGCGCCGCCCTTGCCACCCTTGCCGCCCGCGCCGCGGGGCTTGCCGCGGCCCGCCGGTCCGCCCTTGCCGCCCGAGCCCCGCCGTGGCTTGCGGGGCTGGACCTTGCGGGGAGAAAGCCCCGCCATCTTGCGGAGCCGAGCCACCTCCCTGGGGGTGAGGCTCCGGTAGGCGCCCGGGCGCAACGGCTCCACCTCCACGCCCGCGAAGTGGGTGCGGATGAGGCGCATCACCGGCAGCTCGCAGGCCTCGCACATGCGCCGAATCAAGCGGTTGCGCCCTTCGGTGACCGTGAATTCGAGCCAGGTGTGCGAGGCGGTCTCCGCTTGCACCAGCACCTTGGCCGGGCCCGTGCGGCCGTCGTCGAGCTCCACGCCCTTACTCAGCCGTTCGAGGGTCGCATCGTCCACCTCGCCGTGCACTCGCGCCAGGTAGCGCTTGGGCACCTGGTGGCTGGGGTGAGCCAAGGCGTGGGCGAGCTCTCCGTCGTTGGTGCACAGCAGCGCGCCCTCGGAGTTGAAGTCCAGCCGACCCACCGGAAAGAGCCGCGGCCCGTCGATGGGCAGTAGATCCCGCACCGAGGGGCGCCCCTCAGGATCATTCAGGGTGGTCACGTAGCCGGGGGGCTTGTGTAGCAGGAGGTAGGCGAGATCCTCGGGCCAGACCCGGCGGCCGTCCACCTCCACGCGGTCGCGCCCGGGTCGCACCCGGGTGCCCAGCTCGGTGATCACCTTGCCGTTGACGCGCACCCGGCCGGCGACGATCACTTCCTCACAGCGCCGCCGCGACGCCACGCCGGCCTGGGCCAGGTAACGCTGCAGGCGAATGGGGCCGCTGGGATCGCTCACGAGATCGGCTCCGGATCGGGCGCCGGGACCCCAGTCTCGTTTCCAGCCCCTGGGCTGGCCTCCGCGCCGGCGTCGTCCGCGGCGCCGCTCTTTGGCTCCTCTTCGCCGTCGACGCCCACGCCTGGTTCGTCCGCGGCCTCGCCTTCGGCTTCGGCCTCGGCGGCCTGCTGCTCGGCGGCCTTCTTCTTGCGCTGCCGCACCGCCACCACCTCCTGCAGGCTCGACAGCATTCGGCCCGCCTCGGATTGGGGGGCCACCTCCTCGGACTCGTCGTTGGCCATCTTGCGCAGGCTGCGCTTGACCCGTTCGGCCCCCTTGGCCGCGTCCGAGGCCTCGGTGAGGGCGTCGAGCAGCTCGTCGTCACCCTCGTCGAACTCCTTCACCTCCTCCTCGTCGGGCACCAGATCCTCGGCGCCCACCTCGTCCGGGATCTCGGAGGCGTCTTCGTTCCCCGCGGCCTCCCCGCCCCCCGCAGCGCCCTGCGCGTGCGCCCCCGGCTCCGCCGCGGCGTCGGCCGGCGCCACCTCGTCTCGTTCCGGCCGCCCCGGCTCCACCTCTTCTTCTTTGGCCAGCTCGGCCACGTCCCGCAGGCTCGGCAGCTCCGACAGCGAGGCTAGCCCGAAGAACGACAGGAACTCGTGGGTGGTGCCGTACAGGAAGGGGCGCCCGGGCTCGTCCTTGCGCCCCACGATCCGGACCAGATCCCGCTGCAGGAGCTGTTTGAGCACGGCGCCGGAGTCCACGCCACGGATCTGGTCCACCTCGGCGCGGGCCACGGGCTGCCGGTAGGCCACCACGGCCATAACCTCGAGCGCCGCGCGGCTCACCCGCACCGGCTTGACCTCCTGCAGGCGCTTGACCCAGCGGGCGTTGTCCGGGTGAGTGCGGAGCTGGAAGCCGCCGTCCACCTCCACCACCACGATGCCCGTCTCGGCGCGCCGCTCCGTGAGCGCCCGCAGCGCGTGCTTGACCCGCGCCAGGCTGCGCTCGCCGAGCAGCTTCTTGATCTGCCCCGGCTTGAGGGGCTTTTCCGAGGCGAACAGCAAGCTCTCCAGGATGGACACAAGCTGGGGCGAGACCTCCTCGGCTACGCCCTTCATCCGGGTCTGCGTGGATTTTTTCTTGGAACCCCTGGATGCTTCGTCGGCCTCCGCGTTCGTGCCCGCGTCCGCCTCGCTCTCCGCGTCCGTTTCCGCCTCCGCCTCCGCGTCCGCCTCCGTCTCCGCGTCCGCCTCCGCCTCCGCGT
>CAYFWA010000310.1:3855-5017 GCA_964346625.1 uncultured Myxococcales bacterium | reverse complement strand
CGTTTCAGCCTCTGCGTCCACCGCGGCCCCGGTTGTCGCGTCCGCGTCCGTGTCCGTGTCCGTGTCCGTCTCCGCTTCCGTCTCCGCTTCCGTCTCCGCGTTCGCCTCCGCCTCCGTGTCCGCGTTCGCCTCCGCCTCCGTCTCCGCCTCCGTCTCCGCCTCCGTCTCCGCGTTCGTCTCCGCCTCCGCCAGCGGGTCTGCTTTTGCCTCCGGCTGCGTCGGCGCGTAATTTTTCGGTGGAGCCTGCCGTTTTTTCTTCTTGCGGGTCATGGTGCTAGTCGTAGCTCTCGTCCACCTCGAGGGCCTCGTCGGGGATCTCGTGGGAGCGCTCGCTGCGCTCGAGGTAGATCTCGGCCGAGTCGGCCGGCTGGTGGAGTCGGATGAGGTGCTGTCGGGCCATCTCCAGCAGGGCCAGGAAGGTGGCCACCACCTGGCTGCGGAACGCGGGTCCGGCGCTGTCCAGGTTCTCGAACAGGGAGAAGAAAGTCATCCGGCGCCGCTCCCGCAGATCGTCGAGCAGCTCGTTGATGCGATCGGCGATGGAGATGCGGTCGATGAGCACGTCGTGGGTGGTCTCGGGCGAGGCCCGCGACAGCACCTTGGCCATGGCGTCCACGAGCTGGAAAAGGCTCACGTCGGCGAAGGGGGCCACCTCGGGCTCTTCCTCCAGGGGCTCGAGCTCCGCGCCCCGCAACCACACCGAGCGGCCCACCTGCGGCCGTTCGCCCAGCTCCTCGGCCGCGTCCTTGAAGGCCTGGTACTCCAGCAGGCGCTGCTGCAGCAGCTTCGCCGGATCCGTGCCGTCCTCCTCGTCGGACTCGTCCTCCTCCTCGTCTGGCGGCAAAAGCTGCTTGCTCTTGATGTGGGTCAAAAGCGCCGCGTAGTACAGATAGTCCCCGGCGATGTCCAGATTCAGCGCCTTCATCAGGCCCAGGTACTCCAGGTACTTGGCGGTGATGAAGGCCACGGGGATGTCGAAGATGTCCAGCTCGTGCTTGCGCACCAGGTGCAGCAGCAGATCCAGCGGCCCCTCGAAAACCTCGAGCTTCACCTCGTAGGGAAGCTCGAGCTGCACGTGGTCGGGGCGCTCTCCGAGCGTCCGCGGCTCCCCGGTTTGAGGCTGGGCCACCTGGGCGCCTGGCTCCGCTGGGGCGCCTGGCTC
>CAYFWA010000310.1:2373-3755 GCA_964346625.1 uncultured Myxococcales bacterium | reverse complement strand
GGGCGCCTGGCTCCGCTGGGGCGCCTGGCTCGGCCTGGGCCTCTGGCTTGGCCTGGGCGTCCGGCTCGGCCTGGGCCTCTGGCTTGGCCTGGGCCTCCGGCTCGGCCTGGGCCTCCGGCTCGGCCTGAGCCTCTGGCTCGGCCTGGGCCTCTGGCGCGGCCTGGGCCTCTGGCGCGGCCTGGGCCTCTGGCTCGGCCCGGGCCTCTGGCGCGGCCTGGGCGTCCGGCTCGGCCTGGGCCTTTCGCTTCGGCCGCGCCGGCGGCGCTGGCCGCGCCGTTCGCCCTACCTGCCCGGGCTGCTCCTCGTGCTCGTTGTCCGGCGACGACATCGCACACCCACCCTACCCGCCAGCGAGGGCGGCCACGAAAAGCGACCACCGCAGGCCCAGGGTGTAAAACGGCCGCAGGATATAGGGCAGCAGCGGAAAAAGCAGCAGAAAGACGAACAGGCCGTAGCGCTCCAGCCAGGCGGCCCAGTCCCGGTGCGTGCGCTCCAGCCACGTGGTGAGCAGGTGGCCGCCGTCGAGCGGAGGCACGGGCAGCAGGTTGAACACCGCGAGGATGAAGTTGAGCGCCACCAGCATGTGCAGCCAGCCGATCTGCGGCGGCATGTAGGGCGCGCCGGACACCAGGGCGCGCACCACCTCGAAGTCGCTCTGGCCGGCGCCCAGCAGCAGCGCCAGGGCGAGCAGCACGGACCAGGCCAGGGCCTGGATCAGGTTCGAGATGGGCCCCGACAGCGAGACCAGCACGATCATGCGCTGCAGGGTCACCTTGCGCCCCCGGGCGTGGGGGTTGAAAGGCACGGGCCGGCCCCAGCCGATGAGCCCGGCGCCGGGCAGCAGGAAGGTGGCCGTGATGGGCAGGGCGATGGTGCCGATGGGGTCGGCGTGGGCCAGCGGGTTCATGGTGTAGCGGTTGGTGCGGCCCCGCCCCACGCCCATGAGCCGGCCCAGGGGGTCCAGGGCGCTCATCACCTGACGCGGGTTCTTGGGGGTCGGGTCGCCCAGCCACACCGCCATGGCCGCGTGGCCGTACTCGTGCAGCCCGATGGCGATCAGCAGCCCGACGAACATCACGATGTAGGTCCGCACCTCGTGATAGTTCATCAAGGCGGCGAAAGTATTTACGATTACGGTGTCCATCTCCCTCGGATGCGAGCGAGATGACTACTTAAACCCCTTTACCATCCCTGTCAAGGTGGTGCGGTTCCCCGGGCCACGATCCCGGCCCGGTCAAAGCGGATCCGGAGCAGCGGATTCGGCGCAGCGGATCCGGCGCAGCGGTCCCGGCGCAGCGGTCCCGGCGCAGCGGTCCCGGCGCAGTGGTCCCGGCGCAGCGGTCCCGGCGCAGCGGTCCCGGCGCAGCGGTCCCGGCGCAGCG
>CAYFWA010000310.1:0-2273 GCA_964346625.1 uncultured Myxococcales bacterium | reverse complement strand
TCCCGGCGCAGCGGTCCCGGCGCAGCGGTCCCGGCGCAGCGGTCCCGGCGCAGCGGTCCCGGCGCAGCGATCCCGGCGCAGCGGTCCCGGCGCAGCGGTCCCGGCGCAGCGGTCCCGGGATTTTCGGGATCTCAGTATCCGCCGCCGTAGAGGTTCCCCTGGGGGGCGCCGCTTTGCATGAGGGCGAGCAGGTCCTGGGCGAAGGTGACCTCCACCTGCAGCTCGGCCGAGTCCTGGTGCTCGGCCACGTCGGAGACGAAGCGGTCCAGCGCGGCCTGCAGGATGTCCACGGCCGCCGTGGGGTGGGTCGGGTCATAGGCCTCGGCCGCCCGCTGCATGCCCGAGACCAGCAGCGCCAGGGCGGTGGCGCGGGCCACGCCGATCTGGGGCATGTACTGGCCCGAGGGCGACAGGGCCTGCCCCGCGTAGTCGGCCTGCAACAGCTCGGTGCGCGCCTGCCCGTCCGGGGTGAGGTAGTCGAGTTTGAGCTGGGCGCTGGTGGGGTCGATGGGGCCGCCGGCGGTGGGCACCAGCTTCACGAGCATGCCGCCCTTGCGGCGCGACAAAAACACCGTGGCCACCTCCAGGGTGGAGCTGGCCGCGCCCGCCTCGCCGGGGAAGCCGTAGGAGGCCGCGATCTGATAGCCCGGCCCGGCCTCGAGGTTCACGCGCAGGTCGTAGGCCAGCGGGCACACCATCCAGGGCCAGCTATCGACCATCAGGTCGTCGACCTCCGTGGCCTCGGTGGCCGAGAAGGCGTTGGCCCCGCGAATCTCGCTCATGGCCTTCATCACGCTCGGAGCGAGCCCAAGCCCGAGACCGAACAGCGTCACCCCGATGTCCTGGTCGGCCGCCTGCTGCACCAGGAGCTGGAACTCGGTGGGCTCGGTGGCGCCCACGTTCGGGTTGTAGTCCGACAGGATGAGGATCCGGACCGCGTCGGTCTGCCCCAGGGCCGCCTGGGCCACCGGGATGGCGGTCTGGATGCCGGCCTCCATGTTGGTGGAGCCGTCCTCGTGCAGCGCGTCGATGGCGTCGCTGATGGCCTGCTGGTCCGCGCCGCTCACCGTGGGTAGGGCCACCTGGGAGGAGGAGCCGAAGGTGACCAGGGCGAACTGATCGCCGGCCTCGAGCTCCGGGGCGATGGCGTGCAGCAGCTGCCGGGACAAGGCCCCGGGGGTGGTCTGATTGGGGTAGTCCCAGCCCATGGAGCCCGAGACGTCCACCACCGCCACCAGGGTCTGGCTGGGGCGCACGAAGGTCTCCGGATCGATGGTGGAGGACATGCCGACCTGGAGCCAGGCCGCCGGGACGTCCGTGGCGTCGGGCGCCACCCCCATGGCCGCCCGCAGACACAGGGTGTTCGAGCAGGACGAGCCCGTCAGGGGCAGATCGTGCTCGGAGAACATCGCCTCCACCACGAAGGCCTCCGGGGGGGGCACCTGCCCCTCGTCGACCAGCGAACGCGCCAGGGTCATGTCCTGCACGCCGCCCTGGGTGGCCCCGAACTCCCCGTCGAAGGCCCCCGAGGGCGCGCTCCCGTCCGCCCCGTAGTGGCTCTGGTTCTCGTTGGTGTTCTGGTTCAGCGCGTCGTTTTCGTTGCCGTCGGACCCACCGACACCGTCGCAGCCCCAGGTCCCCACCAGCAGCGCGGCGCAGGCCACCCCGACCAGGACCCGGCGCCACCGCCGATCACCGCCACCTCTGCGTTTCCACATCGTCTGACCTCCTGTTTTCGTAGCCTGTTTTCGTAGCCTGTTTTCGTGGGCCAGATTACCTGATCGAGCCCTTCGCGCGATTGGCTCCCTCGAGGCGAGCCGCAGTCGCAGGGCGCCACTGTCCGCTGGCCCCATTTTTCCGCGGTGTACTACATGCAAAAGGCAGGCCCGCAATCGGAAAAGCAATAATTCAAGCTTCTTATGCTCAGAAAACCGTCAGAAAACCGTCAGAAAACCGAGGGGATGCGACGAACCCTGACACAAATGTTCGAGGTTGACGCGCCGACGCCGATCCGGTCGACCTTGACGTTCGGTGCTCTAACGTAGCTGGGGCTCGGGATCGTGGCGGGGATCGCCGGTCTTGACCGCGGCGCCGCCCCGGGTGAGCAGGACGCGGGGCTCGTAGCGCAGGCCCATGACCCAGCGCTCCCAGCGGGCGCGGAAGGCCTCGAGGTCCGTCGTGCCGAGGATCCCGCGCAGCGTGTCCACGCCCGTGGGATCCACGCCGCGACGTTTGCGGTAGCGGTGGTAGAGCTCCACCAGGCGCCCCTTTTG
>CAYFWA010000309.1:0-7701 GCA_964346625.1 uncultured Myxococcales bacterium | reverse complement strand
CTAGCGCGAGCGTGAGACGGCCGCCGGACGGCGCCACTGCTACCGGATGGGCCGGAGGGGACAGGCGAAGCTGACAGGCGAAGCTGACAGGTCGACGTTGACAGGCTGCTGACCGGGGGCATAGGCTGCGAGATCACGCAGACAAGCCCGTCTTTGCTGCGAGACGGTATCCCGAGTGAGCGGTATCCCGAGTGAGCGGTATCCCGAGTGATCCCGAGTGATCCCGAGTGGCGGTACCCCGAGCTACGGTAACCCGAGAGGAATTCGAGCCCCATGAGCGACAAGCCGAGCCTGCTGGCGGTGGACGACGAGCCGGACATCCTGGATTTTCTCGAGCGGGTGTTTCGGCGGCAGTACCGGGTGCTGCGGGCGGCGGACGCCGAGCAGGCCGAGGCGCTGATGGCACAGGAGGCGCCGCGGGTGCTGGTCTCCGACCAGCGGATGCCGGGGCGAAGCGGGCTGGAGCTGCTCGAACGGGTGTCGCGCTCGCATCCGGACACCACGCGGATCCTGCTTTCGGGGTTTTCCGATCTGCCCGAGATCACGCAGGCCACCGAGTCCGGGATCGTGCACGCCTACGTGGTCAAGCCCGTGGACTCCAAGCGGCTGCGCGAGGCGGTGCAGGAGGCCCGCGAGCGCCACGACAAGGGGGATTGGCAGCGCTGAGGCGCCGCGAGCTGCGCCACCGCCAGCGCTCAAGCGCCGCGAGCTCTGCGCCACCGCCAGGGCCAAGCGTCGCGACGACGGCGGCCGCGACGACGGCGGCGAGTAACGCGCCTCGCCACGGCGGCGAAGGGGTACGCACCTCGCCACGGCGGCGGGGTACGCGCCTCGAGACGACGGCGACGGGGTCCAGGGACAGGGTGCGGGACGGGAACACAGGGTGCGGGACGGGGACAGGAAACGGGGGTAGCGGGGGGAGTCGCGGGTCAGATCCGGTACTTGAGCTGGATGAAGAAGTGGAACCGCTGCAGGGGGACCGGGAGCTGCTCGGTGCGCGGGGCCAGGGCGAAGTTCGGGTCGATGTTGTAGTAGCCGCCGTTTAGCAGGTTGTAGAAGTTGGCCTTGAGCTCCAGGGGGCGGTTGGCCACCTTCACCCGCAGCCGGGCGCCGAAGTTCCAGAAGGCCTGCGACGGGATGCGGTCCCACCCCACGCCGCTGACCGTGGAGCCGCCGCTGTCCGTGGGGATGCGGTTGGGGTCCTCGAAGGCGGCGGTGACGCGCAGCGAGGTGTTCAGATCCAGGCGCCAGCGCCCGGTGTTGACCACGTTGTACACACCCGCGGTGGCGAACCAGTGGTTGGGCACCGAGCGGAAAAAGCCCCCGTTGATCCGGTTGGGTCCCCAGGAGTTGTAGTAGGTGTAGGCGAAGCTGAAGGCGTGGCCGCCCTTGAGGTAGAGCTTGGACAAAAACTCCACCGAGTGGATGGCGCTGGTGCCCTCGGCGTTCTCGTAGGCGCCCGACAGGATGACGATGCGATCCTTGAGCTCGGTGTAGGCGTAGTCGAGCCGGACGTCCCACTCGCGCACGCGGCCCTTGTTGCGCAGCAGCTTGGCGTACAGCTCGGTGGTGATGGCCTGGCTGGTCTCGCTCTTGATGTTCGGATCCCCGGCGTAATCCACCATGGCGGGGTTGCCCGAGGTGTTGATGAAGATGGGCGCCCGAAAGCCGGTGGAGTAGTTGGCCTTGAGGTACCACTGGTCGAAAAGACGCAGCACCGCCGCGCCGGAGTAGAGCACCACCGGGTCGTAGCCCACGTTGCCGATGGGCGCGGCCTGGACGCGGACGCCGGCGTCGAAGGTCAGCCGCCGGATGGGGCGCCAGCTTGCCGACAGGAACCCGGCGAACACCATGCGGTCCGAGTCGAAGATGAACGGCTGGCGGCAGCCGTCCACGTAGTTGGTGCGGTTCGGGTCGTTGGGATCGTAGATGGGCAGGCCGTCGCCGTTGCGGTCGTAAAAGGGGCAGATGACCGACAGCCGGTCCATGCGGAGCTGGCCGTTTTGGTCCATGGGATCCATGAACCAGGCGTCGGAGTCCTTGGTCCACTCGTAGAACATCTCCCCGCCGGCCAGCAGCTTCACCGTGCGGTGGAGCTGAAAGTCCAAGTCGAAGGTCCAGCCCACGCGGTCGGCCGCGGTGC
The DNA here is from genome assembly GCA_964346625.1 of uncultured Myxococcales bacterium. Taxonomy (GTDB): domain Bacteria; phylum Myxococcota_A; class Polyangia; order HGW-17; family JAJRWW01; genus CAYFWA01. Next base: position 5,558 of record CAYFWA010000309.1, on the reverse strand, counting down.
TGTGCTGGAAGGAGACGCCCTCCACGACGTTTTCCTGGTAGGGGAACACCAGCACCTGGAACTGCCGATCGAAGCGCGAGTAGAAAAGGCGCGTGTTGAGCCCGATGCGGTCCTTGTAGAACCGATCGCGGTACTGCAGGTAGACGAACTGGTTGCGCCAGTTGGTGTAGCCGGCCCGTAGCTGGTTGCCCCGGGTGTTGTCCCAGTTCGACACGGTATAAAGGAAGTTCATGGGCCGGGCGTGGCCCTCGTTGAGGCCCAAAAACTGCCACTGCCAGCCGAGCACCAGCTTGCGGCTGGAGCCGGGCTTGACCCAGCTCACCTTGCCGTCGAACTGGCCGAACAGCGACATGGGCATCACCGAGTTGGACTCGTCCGCGGTGAACTGGGTGGGGCTGTTGAGCCGGGGCGGGGGGCTGTAAAGCAGTATCGAGCGGGTGCGGTAGATGGGCCCGCGGAAAAACTCGGTGGACAGGTGGGCGAACACCTTGAGCTGGCCGTCGAAAAAGGTCTTGCCGTACATGAGATACGGCCGGATGACCCCGGAGTCGCCCGGAGAGCAGTACCAGGCCTGGGAGCCGCGGCAGGGCCCGCCCTGAAAGCCGGCCCCCGGGAGCCCCGCGAAGCCCAGGGCCATCTCCACGCCGTCCACGTCCTCGGCGTCCTTGGTGATCACGTTGGCGACGCCCAAAAAGGAGTTGGCGCCCCACAGCACGCCGCCGGGATTGGTCATCACCTCGATCCGCTTGATGTTCTCCAGGGGAATGACGTGGCCGCTGGGGACGGTGTTGAACACCGGATCGAACAGCGACAGGCCGTCTTTCATGTAGAGCATGGCCTGGGAGACGCCGCGCACCGTCCAGTAGGGAAAGGTCGAGTTCTGGCTGTTGGTCATCAGGTGGGAGGGCAGCCCCATCATCACCTGCATGATGTCCCGGTAGCCGTAGCTCTCGATGTCCTCGGCGGTGATCACGTTGATGATCGTGGGCGCCTCCTGCACCGTGGTGACGCTCTTGGTGGCGCTCTGGACGATGTTGCGGACGAAAAGATCCTTGTCCGGGTCCAGCGACAGGTCCACCTCGTCGGCGCCCCCACCTCCCCCCGCGTCCGGATCGGGGCTCGCCGGCTGCTTGCTCGGAACCTTGCTCGGCTCCTTGCCCTTTTCCGCCTTCTTGGCGTGGGCCGGCGCGGCGTGAGCCGGCGCGGCGGCGAGGGACAGGGCCACCAGCGAGCAGGCAACGAGCGCGGTCTGAAGCCACATGGTTGTCCGTGTTCTGAGCACGACCGCCTCCTTACCGAGTCTGGTGGACGATGATGAACTCGACGCGTCGGTTGACGGCCCGGTTCTTGGCGCTGGTGTTGGGCACCTTGGGCCGCCGCTCGCCGTAGCCCACCGCCGTAAGCCGCCGCCGGGCCACGCCGCGGCCCACCAGGTAGTTGAGCACCGCCACCGCGCGGGCCTGGCTCAGGCGCTTGTTGGTCGCCTGCCGCCCCTTGTCGTCGGTGTGACCTTCGATGCGCACCAGCCGGACGCGCGAATTGTTGCGCAGGGTGTTCGCGATGCGATCGAGCAGCTTCTTGGAGGACTCCACAAGCTTGGAGCTGCCCGGCTTGAACTGCACGCGCTTGCCCTTGAGATCGATCTTGCCGCCCCGGATGGCGGTCCCGCCGCCGCCCTCGGGGCAGCCGTCCTCGTCGTCCACGCCGTTGCGATCCTCGGGCTCGTTGGGGCACTTGTCCTGCGCGTCGGGGATGCCGTCGCCGTCGTTGTCCAGGTCGGGGCACCCGTCGCCGTCCTCGAAGCCGTCCTTGTCCTCGGCCTCGTTGGGGCACTTGTCCTGCAGGTCCGGGATGCCGTCGCCGTCGTTGTCGAGATCCGGGCAGCCGTCGTCGTCCTGGAAGCCGTCGCGGTCCTCCGCGCGGTTGGGGCACTTGTCCTGCGCGTCAGGGATGCCGTCCTGGTCGTTGTCCGGATCGGGGCAGCCGTCGTCGTCGTCGAAGCCGTCCTTGTCCTCGGGCTCGGTGGGACACTGGTCCTGGTCGTCCGGCACGCCGTCGCCGTCGGTGTCGCGGCGCTCGGCGGTGGTCTTGGCAGCGGTGGGCACGAAGGAAAGCCCGGTGAAAAAGCGCCACCCCGGAGTGCGGCCAAAGGGCTTGAGCCCCTCTTGCTCCAAGAAGGAGCCGATGCCCACGCCGCCGCCCACGGCCCAGTTGATCCGCCCCCAGTGAAAGATCAGCCCGGCCAGCGCCTCGAGGGGCAGATCGGCCTTGTCCGACAGGATCGGTCCCCGGCCGTAGAGCTCCACCCCGATGGACAGAAAGCGCGCGAGCCGGAAGGCGCCGCCCACGCCCCAGGTGATCTCGTCATCGAGCTCGAGCAGCACCTGATCCCCGGCGGTCTCGCGGGGGTCGTAGACCTTGTTTTCGCGGCGATACAGATAGCCGAGGTTGGCCGCCACCGACACCACGCCCTTCGTGTAGGAGGCGATGAGCCGGGGCTCCACGGTGAGGCTGCGATCCCCGGCGAAGGTCCCCTCGTCGCCGAAGGGAAAGGACACGATGCCCGCCAGGCCCATGGCAAACCCCTTGACGCTGAAAAACTGGAACTTCAGCGCCAGCCGGGGGTCGCCGGCCACCACCGACGGCGCCTTGGAGCGCATGTTGGAGAGGGGATCGTTGGCCGTGAAGCCGCCGGGCTCGTCGACGTCGTAGGCGTCACCGAGCCCCTGGCGCAGCACGGGCATGTCCGCGGCCAGCGACAGCCACTTGGTGAAGGTGACGTGGAAGCCCAGGTGCACCGCCACCGTGTATTCGATGGGCGCCACCGGGTCCTCGGCGTCCAGGCCCTGCAGGCGCAGGCTCACCGGCTCGCCCGCGGCGTGCAGCGAGACCTTGAAGCCCCAGTGCCAGGGCTTGCCCACCTCGGCCCGATCCACCGAGAAGATGCCGTGGTTGTCCAGGGCCGGGGCGAAGATGCGGGCGTCCATGGCCCGGCGGTCCACCTGGGCCGCGGCCGGGGCCGCCAAAATCAGCAGGAGCCCGACCCCCAACAGCAGCGCCCCGGGTCGGCCCCGATGGGCGAGTATTCGGCTCGTGGTCATGTTCTCGACTCCTCCCGCTGGCCCTAGTCGAGCCCTTCGGGTTCCATGAGCTGCACGAAGATGGCGCTGGGCGCCGCGCCACCGGTGGTGCCGGTGGACTGGTTCCACGTGTAGCCGGCGCTCTCACAGGGCGTATCCACGGCGCACTCCCCGGTGTAGTTGCCCAGCGAGGCAGTGGGGTAAAAGACCATCCCGGTGGACGTGGTGGAGCCGGGCCCCGGCAAAAACGACTCGTAGTCCTCGTCGAGGTAGAAGATGCTTTCACCGGCGATGACGCCGGGCCCGGGGAACTTCTGGGGCTGCGCCCCCTCGATGAGCACGAGCTCGTCGTCTTCGTGGTAGCCGAACACCCCCACCCAGGTGCCGCAGTCGAACAGCGTGTCCCCGGCGCTGCAGCCGGCCCCCTCGAGGGCCGTCGACCCGATGGCGTCAGACCAGGCGGTGTTCTGCGCGGCGCTGGTGGCGTAGGCGTCCACGTTCTCCAGGTTCTGGCCAGCGGCCGCGCTGTAGGCGAAGCCGGTGAACACGTGGTCGTCGAGCCCCGTCTCGTCAGCGTCGTCCACCGCCAGGGCGATGAAGCCCGAGGAGGGCACCTCGACGTTCTCCACCCGAAACGTCCCGTCGGCGTGGATGACCTCCCCGACTCCCAGCGGCGGAACATTCGGGTTGCTCGCGTACTGGATGGGGTCGTAGATCTTGACTCCCAGGGTGGGATTTTCGAACTGAGCCAAGGACGTGAGGACCTGGCTGGGATCCTCGGGGTCGAGCAGCCACTTGACGAACCCGTTGACGCAGATGTTGCCCCCCGGCGTGGCCGCCGGGCACTCGGGGGGCTCCACGATGTCCCCGGTGCCCAAACAGATGAAGTCGTAGGTGGGCTGACCGTTTTCGTCGAGGATCCACTGCACCTCGGTGCCCCGCCCGCACACCTGCTCCGGATCCGGCCGGCAGGCGCCGTCCACCAGGTAGGTGCCCGCCCCGCAGATGGCCGAGGCGTCCCCGGTCACGTCCACACACTCACCGTTTTGCTCCACCTGCCCGGGGGGGCACGGGTCGGGCTCGCATCCGGTCACGCCGACGAAAAGCAGGCAGGTCATCCAGGTTGCCCCAAGGGCTCGCGCAAGATTGACTGCGGCATTCGTGCGCCGATCCATCAATGCGGTCTGCGTCGCTCGTCGGTTAAATACGTCAAGGGTTTCGCCCTCCTCGCTCCTTGACAGCATTGCGCCTCGGCGCCCTCTGTGCTTCGAAGTCATTTTTGCGCGAGCCCTATGCGTCCGATACATGTCTTGGTCCTCCGCGGCTCGAATCCCGGCCGTCAGAAGTTCAATGGATCCTCGTCCATGTTGTAGTAAATCGCGCTCGACCACGACAGCGGCAGCCCCACGGGCGACTCCATGAACACCGTCATCACCCCGCGATAGTGCTCGAAGGAGATGGAGCCCCAGGGGCCGTTTTCCTGCGCCAGCAGGATCACCTGACCGTCCTCCCCCGGGGCGAGGTTCTCGTCGATGTTTTCGGGCGAAAGCCGCGCCGGGTCCTTTTCCCGCGTGAGCATCAGCTCGGTCATGAGCTCGAGATCCACCCCGGTGAAGAAGGTGATCCCCCCGACGAAGAAGTTGGTGCGCGCGTCGGCGCTGTCCACGGCCCCGAAGTTGTCGCCGCTGCGGGGCTTGGAGAGCTGGTTGGGGTTGCCCAGATAATAGTCGGGGGGCAGCTCCTCGCAGAAGGCCTCCACCGCCGGCTGATCCAGGTTGTCGCGGTGAAACCGCTCCGCCGGATCGGTCAGATCCGGGTTGACGAACAGCTCGGCGGGGAAGCGGCTCTGATCCGTCAGGTCGTAGCCGGGCACATGCCGATGGCCGGTGCCGTCCTCGGTGGTGGGGGGCACGGAGACGGCCAGCAGGATCTCGTCATCGATGTTGGAAAAGCGTCCCAGGTTGATGTACGGGTCGCAGGTGTTGCCCGCGGCGTCGCGGCAGTAGCGATCGGGCTCGAACTGCAGACAGGGGTGGTGGCTGTGCAGCGCGGGCTGGATGATGAAGTTGGTGAGCCGGACGGTGCCTTCCCCGAGGATGTTGGCGTGCAGCTCGTAGTGCGAGTACCAGCCCGGATCGCTCTGGGCAAGCCCGGGGGTGGGCAGGATCAGATCCTGGCGATGGAAGGTGTCGGATTCGCTGACGGTGAGGTTCACCTCCAGCCGCGCACCCTCGAAGTTGTCCACACAGCCGGCGATGGCGACCATCCCGACCCACCAGACGGTTGCAGCGGCAAGCCCGCGCGTTTTCATGACTTCACACCTCCGGCGTCCAGGTACGCTGGGGAATCATGGACTGTAAAAGACGTAGTGTATGCAACAGAGCGATAGTAGGCGATAGCCAGCGCTGGTGTCAACATCTGTACACCTGCGCCGGGGTTCCCCGGGGATCCACCGGGGGGGCGGGGCGCCGAAACGCT
>CAYFWA010000308.1:0-7707 GCA_964346625.1 uncultured Myxococcales bacterium | reverse complement strand
GCCGAGGACGCCGAGCAGGCTCCGGGGCCGCATCAACGTCCCTCCCGGCCCGCGGGGTCCGTCTCCCCCCCACGCCGCACCGCAGCGCCTCAGCGGCTGCGCATCTCGGACAGCTCGCCCTGATCCAGGAACACTCCGCCACAGGCCGGGCAGCGGTCCAGGCGCATGTTGCGCGGGCCCAGGTAGGGCTCCATCTGCTTGCCGCAGCGGTGGCAGTAGGCGGTGACCATGTCGTGCTTGTCGCTGATGGCGGAGAACTCCGGGGCGTCGGCCTCGGCGGCCTCCTGGCTGAGCAGCATCCGCTCGAGCTCCCCGGGATCCAGGTACATGCCCTGGCAGCGGGGGCAGCGCTCGATCTCGGTGCCCTCCCAGCGCTCGCGCTTCATCGTCCGGTTCTTGCACTTGGGGCAGTTCATGTCGTGGGCTCCTCCTCCGTCCCGCCGGGAGACGGCGCCTCCGGCCCGATGGGCGATGGCTCCCGCTGCCCGCCGGTCTCCTGGCGCGCGCCGCGCGCGGTACGCGAAGCGTGCACGTCCTGTTCGTAGATCTCGATGAGCTCGGTGACCGCGCCGGTGGCCGGCAGGGTCCCCTCGGCCAGGCGCCGCTCCACGTCGGGCAGCGCGCGCGCCACGCCCGGGTGCGCGTAGAACCGCGCGCGCAGGTGCTCGTCCACCAGGGCGCGCAGCCAGCCCAGGGCCTGCTCCCGGCGCTGCTGTTCGAAGGCGCCCGATTCCTGGGTTTGCTGTCGGAAGCGCTCCACCACGGACCACGCCTCGGGCACGCCCTCCCCGGTGAGGGCCGAGCAGATGGCCACCGGGGGCCGCCAGTCCGCCCGGGCCGGCATCAGGTAGTGCAGCGCGCGATCGTACTCCTGACGGGTCACCTCGGCCCGGGGGCGGCCCTCGCCGTCGGCCTTGTTGATGAGCAGCGCGTCGGCGATCTCCACGATGCCCCGCTTGATGCCCTGCAGCTCGTCGCCGCCACCGGGCAAAAGCAAAAGCAAAAAGAAGTCCACCAGGGAGCGGACGGTGATCTCGCTCTGGCCGACGCCCACGGTCTCCACCAGCACCACGTCGTAGCCCGCCGCCTCGCACACGAGCATGGTCTCGCGGGTCTTGCGCGCCACCCCGCCCAGGGTGCCCCCGGTGGGCGACGGCCGGATGAAGCAGCGCGGATCCCGGCCGAGCTTCTCCATGCGGGTCTTGTCCCCCAGGATGGAGCCCCCGGTGAGGGCGCTGGAGGGATCGATGGCCAGCACCGCCACCCGGTGGCCCCGCTCCAGCAGCCAGGCGCCGAGGGCCTCGATGAAGGTGGACTTGCCCACCCCGGGGACGCCGGTGATGCCCACCCGGATGGCCTGGCCGGCGTGGGGCAGCAGCCGCTGCAGGACCTCCTGGGCGCGGGCCCGGTGGGCCGGGGCGTTGCTCTCCACCAGCGTGATGGCGCGCCCGAGCAGGGCCCGGTCCCCGCCGAGCACGCCCTCGGCGTACTGCTGCGCGGTGGGCAGCCCCCGCGCCGCGGTCCGGGACGCGGGCGCCTCGTGCCCCGCCTGGGCGCCAGCGGCCGCGGGAGGGCTCACGCTCCCGTCGTGCCCCGCCGCGCCGCCGCCGGGCAGCAGCCGGGAGGCGAACCCCGGGCCCCCCTCGGCGGGCGTCCACTCGGGGCGCGTGCCTGGCACCTCGGGGCTCTCCGAGGGCTTCTCGGCGGGGCTGTCCGCGAGCTTCTCGGTGCCTCCACCCGAACGTCCCCCGGAGTCGTCTTCGCGCGATCCGTCCATGGAACGGTCTCTTTTCCGCTCAGGCCGCGGCGTCCTCGCCGTACAGCAGCCGCTCGAGCAGCCGGGCCGCGGCGATGGGGATCACGGTGCCGGGACCGAAGATCGCCGCCGCGCCGCGCTCCCGCAGGAAGTCGTAGTCCTGCGCCGGGATCACCCCACCCACCACCACCAGGATGTCCTCGCGGCCCAGGGCCGCCAGCTCCTTCACGAGCTGCGGCAGCAGCGTGCGGTGCCCCCCCGCCAGGGAGCTGAAGCCCACCACGTGCACGTCGTTTTCCACGGCCTGGCGCGCCGTCTCCGCCGGCGTCTGGAACAGCGGGCCGATGTCCACGTCGAAGCCCAGGTCCGCGAAGGCGGTGGAGATCACCTTGGCGCCGCGATCGTGGCCGTCCTGTCCCATCTTGGCCACCATGATCCGCGGCCGGCGGCCCTCCTGCACGGCGAACTCGTCGGCCAGCGCGCGGACACGGGTCACCTCCTCCTGCTGGGAAAACTCCGCGCTGTAGATCCCGGAGACGGCGCGGATGGGGGCCTGGTGCCGGCCCCAGATCTTCTCCAGGGCCTCGGAGATCTCCCCCAGGCTCGCCCGGGCCCGCGCGGCATGCACCGACAGGTCGAGGAGGTTGCCCTCCCCCGTCTCCGCGGCGTGGGTGAGCGCGTCGAGGGCCTGCCGGACCTGGGTCTCGTCGCGCTCGGCGCGCAGGCGCGCCAGCCGCTCCACCTGGGCCTGGCGCACGGCGCTGTTGTCCACCACCAGGGTCTCCATGGACTCGTCGTGGTCCAGCGTATAGGTGTTGACCCCGATGATCTTTTCGGCGCCGCTGTCGATGTTGGCCTGCCGGCGCGCGGCCGCCTCCTCGATGCGCATCTTGGGCAGGCCGGTCTCGATGGCCTTGGCCATGCCCCCGAGCTGCTCCACCTCCTGCAGGTGCTCGCCGGCCCGGCGGATCATCTCCCGGGTGAGGGACTCCACGAAGAAGGAGCCCGCCCAGGGATCGGCCGGACGGCGGATGTTGGCCTCCTCCATCAAAAAGAGCTGCGTGTTGCGGGAGATCCGCGCGGAGAAGTCCGAGGGCAGGGCGATGGCCTCGTCCAGCGAGTTGGTGTGCATGGACTGGGTGTGCCCCAGGGCCGCCGCCATGGCCTCCATGCAGGTGCGGGCCACGTTGTTGTAGGGGTCCCCCTCGGTGAGGCTCCAGCCCGAGGTCTGGCAGTGGGTGCGCAACGCCAGGGACTTGGGGTTCTGGGGATCGAACTGCTTGAGGAGCTTGGCCCACAGCACCCGCGCGGCGCGCAGCTTGGCGATCTCCATGAAATAGTTCATCCCGATGCCCCAGAAGAAGGACACCCGGGGGGCGAACCGATCGATGGGCAGGCCCGCGTTCACCCCGGCCCGCACGTACTCGAGGCCGTCGGCCAGGGTGTAGGCCAGCTCGATGTCCGCCGACGCCCCCGCCTCCTCCATGTGGTAGCCCGAGATGGAGATACAGTTGAACTTCGGCATCTCCTCGGAGGTGTAGGCGAAGATGTCGGAGATGATCCGCATGGAGGGCTCGGGCGGATAGATGTAGGTGTTGCGGACCATGTACTCCTTGAGGATGTCGTTCTGGATGGTCCCCGCGAGCTGCGCGTGGTCCACCCCCTGCTCCTCGGCGGCGAGGATGTAAAACGCCATCACCGGCAGCACGGCGCCGTTCATGGTCATGGACACCGACATCTGGTCCAGCGGGATCTCGTCGAACAGGACCTTCATGTCCAGGATGGAGTCCACCGCCACGCCGGCCTTGCCCACGTCTCCCTCCACCCGGGGATGATCCGAGTCGTAGCCCCGGTGCGTGGCGAGGTCGAAGGCGATGGACAGGCCCTTTTGGCCGGCGGCGAGGTTGCGCCGGTAAAACGCGTTGGACTCCTCGGCGGTGGAAAAGCCCGCGTACTGCCGCACCGTCCAGGGCCGCGCCACGTACATGGTGGCGTAGGGGCCGCGCAGGTAGGGCGGGATGCCCGCGGCGTAGCCCAGGTGCTCCGCGTCGGCGATGTCCCCGTGGTGATACAGCGGACGGACGTCGATCTGCTCCATGGTCTTGAAGACCAGCTCATCGAGGGCGCGGTCCGTCTCCCGCGCCGCGAGGCCCTCCCAGGCCGCCAGGTCGTGCACCGGCCGCTGAGGTTGAAATCCGATCTGGGTGAAATCCGGTTTCTTCATGAGCGCACCCCGAGGGACTGCTGCAGGGTTTCGAGCTGAGACAAGGCGTCCGAGCGCAGGTGGATGAAGTCGTCCACCCCCGCCTCGCGCAGGGCGTCCACGTGCTCGGTGGGATAGCCGGCCAGCAGCACCGCCACCCCGAGCGCCTGCTTTTCGAGGATCGCCAGCAGGGGCGGCACCCACTCCGGATACGCGGCGTCGGTGGAGCAGATGCAGACCACCGGGGCGCCGGCGCCCACGGCCGCGCGGGCCGCGGCCTCGGGCGAGTCGAACCCGTCGTTGCCCAGGACCTCGAAGGCGGCGAGCTCGAAAAAGCCCTTGGCGAACTCCGCCCGGGCCTTGTGCTGGGGGATGGGCCCGAGGTTGGCCAGGAACACCCGGGGCGGGCCGCCCCGCTCCGCGGCGAGCTGCTGGGTCCGGCGCCGCAGGCGCTCGAAGCCCTCGGCGCCGCGGTGGATCCGCACGGGGGTCACGGGCTGCGGCACCGGCTCGTCGTCGTGCAGCGCGCAGAACAGGTCCGACAGCGTCGCCCCCGCCCGCGCGGCCTCGATGGCGGCCTCCATGGCGTGGGGGGTCCGGGCCTTGGCGCTGAGGTGCGCCAGGGCGGTCTGCCGGGCGGCAGCGACGCCCTGATCCCGGGCGCGCCGGGTGGCCTCGCGGCGCGACTGCACGAGGGCCTCGCGATCCACGGGGTGGGTCTGGACCTCGCGCTCCTGTGGGTTGGGGTACTTGTTGGTGCCCACGAACACGTCCTTGCGAGTGGCGATGCTCTTCGCCCGGGCCGCCGCCGTCTGCGCGAGCTGCTCCTGCACCCAGCCCGCGCGCAGGGCCGCCACCAGGCCGCCCTGCTCCTCCACCTGCTGCATCAGCGCCCAGGCGCGCTGCGCCACCTCCTCGGTGAGCACCTCCACGTACCAGGAGCCCCCCGCCGGATCCACCGTGCGGCCGGCGTGGGCCTCCTCCCGCAGCACGATCTGGACGTTGCGCGCCACCCGCCGCGAGAAGTCCGTGGGCAGGCCCAGCGCGGCGTCGAAGGGGGCCACGTGCAGCGAGTCGCACCCCCCGCAGATGCCCGAGAAGGCCTCGGTGGTCACCCTGATCATGTTCACCCAGGGATCCGTGGCGGTCTTGTTCCAGCGCGCCGAGCGCGCGTGCAGGTGGACCTTCTGGGACTCCGCCGAGCCGCCGAAGGCCTCCACCATCTGCGCCCAGACCATCCGCGCGGCCCGGAGCTTGGCGATCTCCATAAAAAAGTCACTGCCGAGGGCCAGGCCCATGGAGGTGCGTGGCGCCACCTCGTTGATGTCCAGCCCCAGCTCGCCCAGGGCGCGGAAGGTCTCCACCGCCGCCGCCAGGGCGAAGCCGAGCTCCTGCACGGCGCTGCCGCCGGCCTCGTGCCACACGTCCCCGGACACCGCCACCGTGCGCAGGGCCGGGGCATAGTCCCGAGACCAGGCGGTGAGCTGCGCCAGCTCGAACCACGCGCGGTCCAGCCCGCAGGGGAGCGTGCCCGTGGCCGCGAGCGTCGCCAGGGGATCGGCGGCGACGCAGCCACGCAGGCCGCGGGCGCGGCCACCGGTGGCCTCCACGTGCCCCACCAGCAGCGCGGCGGTGGCCAGACCGCAGGCGCCGGGGTGGACCACGAGGGGCGTCTGCTGCAGGTCGATCCCCTCCAGCGCCACCGACCAGTCAGCCAGCGTGGCGGCCGACAGGCCGCCCGCGCCGATGTCGGCCTCCGCGGCCTCGGGGGGCGCCTGGCCGCTTTGCGTCGCCGCGTCCAGGGGGATGTTCAACGCCGTCTGGCCCCGCGCCAGGTCGTTGCGGGCGGCGCGGTTGAGCTCGCGCGGATCGCCGTAGGGGATCTCCTGCGCCACCGCCCACGGCTGCTCCACGTGGCCCAGGGCGGTGGTGCCCCGCACGTAGGGCGGGAACCCGGGCATGGAGCCGACCTGGGGGCGCCCCTCGAGATCCGCCTCGAAGTACATGGGCCGGATCTCGATGCCCTCGTAGGTCTTGGCAAGCAGCTTCTCGAAGGGTTTGCCCTTGAGCTGCTGGTCCACCACCTCGCGCCACTGCTCGTAGGTGTGGGCAGGGAAGTCTTTCCTCAGATTCGAAAGGTCGTTCATGGGAGGTCCTCTCGCCGCGAAGACCGGCGGTGCCCTGCAGGCACCGCCGGGTGGCCGGTCGGATCAGCCGCCCCTCGAGCCCTAAAAAACACTGCGATATCGCAGCCTTTTCACACTCGGGACCGCCAGGCGTCCGGCGACCCGAAGCCTAGCGGCCCAGGCGCGCGGTCGTCAAGCCGAATCGGCCGGCCGGGCCTCGGTGGTGACCCGCAACCTCCACCCGAGACGAGGGAGCCCGAGGCTCCGGAAAGCTTTGTCGAACGTTGCCATTCAGTTAAGCTGAGGCTGTCATGACCATCTCGCGCCTTCGAAGCGAATCGCGGCCCCGCGCGACGGGCGCGCCGCGGGCACCGTCTTCGACGATGCCGCGAGGCATGCCCCTGACACTGCTGGTGGCGAGCCTGGCTTGGATCACCGCGCTGGGCCCCCTCGCCGCGGCCCGAGGCCGGGCGCGCCCCCAGCGCGGTCACTCTCGTGCCGCCAACGCCGCGGGCGAGGATGCCCGCGGGGCCGCGCGCAAGACGCGGCGCAAAACGCCGCGCAAAACGCCGCGCAAAACGCCGCGCAAGGTCTCCGACACCCGCCGACAGGCCATCGCCCGGCGCCACTTCCGGCGCGGGAAGCGCTCCCTGCTGCGGCGCCGCTACGAGAAGGCCATCCACTGGTTCCTCAAGGCCTACGAGTACTGGGATCACCCCTCGGTGCTCTACAACCTCGCCAGCGCCTACGCCCTGCAGGGCGAGCTCGTCCAGTCCCGGGTATATCTGCGCCTGTTCCGCAAGCACACCGGCCGCAATCCCCGGCGGCTGCCCCGCCACCTGCGGCGGGTGCTGCGCAAGACCGCGGTGCTCGCCATTCGGATCGACCGCGCGCCGCCGGAGGTGCGGATCTACGTCGACGGTCGGTCCGTCGGTCACAAGGAGGCCGAGCTCGTGGTGCGCCCCGGACAGCGCGTCATCGAGATCCGTAAGGGAGACCGCGTGCTGCGCCGGCGCACCCTGGACGTGCCGCAAGGCGGGGAGCGCACCTGGGAGATCGAGGAGATCACCGTGCCCCGCCCCCCGCCGCGGCGCGCCGGCCCGTCCCCGCGCCCACGCCCCCGGCCGCGCCAGCGGCTGCACTGGGGCTACTTCACCGGGGCGGCGTCCGTCACGGTGGCCCTGCTCACCGCGGCGCTGGGCACCTCCATCGAGAACCTGCGGATCCATCGGGAGTTCGAGGCCGCCCCCACCGACGAGGCCCTGGCGTCGCGGGGGCGCCGAATGCAGACCGCGGCGAACGTGCTCTGGGGCCTCACCGCCGCCGCGGCCGCGGCCAGCGCCGCGCTCGTGTTCTTCACCCGCTGGAAGGCGGGCCGGGAGCAGCCCTCCTCCGCCGAAACGCGGCCGTCCCCCCGCGCCCGGGCTTGGGTCCAGCCGGGGCTCGGTCCGGGCGGCGTCCAACTCACGATGACCTGGTGACCATGAACGACGAGAACCTGGACAGAATCGGGACGGACGCCCAAGGGGCACTCGGCCCCCTGGGCGATCGCATGGATCCACGGGGCCCGTTCAGGGGGGATGTCCCATCCCCCCTCGCCCCGAAAAAGCGCGGTTTTTCGG
>CAYFWA010000307.1:711-7719 GCA_964346625.1 uncultured Myxococcales bacterium | reverse complement strand
CAGAATTGATGGATCGGCGGCCGAATGCCGAAGTTATTCTTGCGCGAGCCCTGAGTTCCATGCCGGCTCGCGACGCTCTCGCGCCCTATGCCGGCTCGCGACGCTCTCGCGCCACGATGTACTGCTCCACCGACTCCTTGCGTGAGGACTCGGGCTTGGACATCTTGACCCGGCGGAACGACTGCTTGATCTCGGCCAGCAGCTCGTCGAACTCGGCGCCCACGAACACCTTGGCCACCAGGTGCCCCCCCGGGACGAGGGTCTGCTGCGCGAGGTGCAGCGCGCGGCGCACCAGAGCCACGCTCTTGACGGCGTCGGCGAACTTGATGCCGCTGGTGTCGGGCGCCATGTCCGACAGCACCACGTCGAAGCGCTCGAGATCTCCGAGCAGGACCTGAGCATTGCCCTCGGTGATGTCTGCTTGCACCACCCGCACGTGGGGCGGCAGGGCGATGCGCAGCGGGAGCCGATCGATGCCCACCACGTGGCCCCGGGGACCGACCCGCTGGGCGCAGTACTGGAGCCAGCCGCCGGGGCTGCAGCCGAGGTCGAGCACGCGCTGATCTGGCCGTAGCAACTGGAAGCGCTGGTCCAGCGCCTCGAGCTTGTAGACCGCGCGGCTGGCGAACTGCTCCTTGCGCGCCTTTTTGTAGTAGCGATCGTGGCGGTGCCGGCGGTCGCGGAAGCGGGACATGCGGGATCAACCGGGGAGACTGCTCAGCGGGGGGGGAGGGGCAGGGGCCGGCGCGGCGAGCGCACCGGGGCCATCAGGCGTGCAGACGCTCGGGCAGGGGCATCTTCTGCGCGTAGTGGATCACCACGTAGCCGTTCTGGCCTCCGGGCACGGCGCCCTTGATGAGCACCAGGTTGTCGTCCTCGCGTACCTGCACCACCCGCAGGTTTTGCACGGTGACGCGCTTGTTGCCCAGGTGGCGGGGCATCTTCTTGCCTTTGACCACGCGTCCTGGCGTGAGGCGACAGCCGATGGAGCCCCCGTGGCGGAAGAACTCGTGCACGCCGTGGGTGGAGCGGGCGCCGGCGAAGTGGTAGATCTTCATCACGCCCTGGTAGCCCTTGCCGCGGCTCACGCCGGTGACGTCCACCATGTCGCCATCGGCGAACACGTCCGAGAGCCGGACCTCCTGGCCCTCCTCGAAACGATCCAGGTCCTTCTCGGGGAGGCGGATCTCACGGACGAAGCGCTTGGGATCGCTGTCCACCTTGGCGAAGCGGCCCATGTCGGGCTGGTTCACGCGGCTGGTCTTCTGGTTGTCGAAGCCGAGCTGCAGCGCCGAATAGCCGTCCTTGTCCGGGGTCCGCTTTGCGAGCACCACGCAGGGGCCGGCTTCGACGGCGGTCACCGGCACGCGGAAGCCCTCGTCGGTGAACACCTGGGTCATGCCGATTTTTTTGCCCAAAAGGCCCATCTTGAACATTTTGTCTCTCCTGCGCCGTCGCGCTCGCCGGCGTCCCGGCTCGCCGGTCGCCGCGCGCGGTCTGCGTCAGACTCGAGTTTCGCCCTTCTATCTGCTGCGAACGGCCGAAATCGCGCCTGGCTGCGTTGCTCCGGCGATTTCTGTCTCGACGTACCGCAAGTACGCCTTCGACAGAAATCTTGTCGCGCCTTGCCAGGCACGATTTCTGCTCGTTCTCGCGACGAAAGAAGAGCGAAACTCGAGTCTGATCTCGTCCTTGGCTGCATCACCCTTCTGGTCTGGAGTCCTATCCTGGACTACGACCAGGCGGAAGAGCGGAGAGCTGTATAGGGCAAAACGGCTCCAGTGTCAAGCAGTTCCCCGACGGTGCGCCGGTGGAGAGGGGCATCGAAATGATTCCGGTTTTCACATCGGGATTCTTGGGGTCCCACGCCGTTCACCCGCGGCGCCATCGCCAGTTGTGTCCTTTCCTTTCGCGCATTTGGTGCTATTGTGCCCGGGCCATGATCTCAGGGACTTGCATGTCTTTACCGCGGGGCCCGCGTGGGCGGAGCCGGCTTTTTTCGCGGCGTCGATCCGCGTGGCGCCCGCGTCTCGCGTGGGGGGCGGTGGGGATTGCGTGTCTGGTCCTGGGAGGGGTGGGATTGGGCTGCAAGGAAAAAAAGAAGGGTGGCCGGCGGGGCGAGCGCAAGGCGCGGAAGTTCACCGTGCAGGTCCGTACCGTGACCCCGCGGACCTTGTCCAACGACATCGTGGCCGTGGGGACCTCGGAGCCCATCCGCGAGATGAGCCTCACGACCCAGGTCCAGGGGGCCCTCACTGCCCTGAAGGTCACCTTGGGCCGTAAGGTGAAAAAAGGGGAGCTGCTGGCGCGGGTGAGCACGGTGGGGCTGTGGGGGGAGTCGCGGCAGGTGGGCGCGGAGCTCAAGCGGCTGCGCGCCGATCTGGAGCAGGCCAAGCAGGAGCTCGAGGACACCAAGCGCCTGTATCGCCAGAAGCTCGTGTCGCGCAAGCAGCTCGACGACGCGAAGTACAAGAAGCTGCGGCTCGGGGCCCAGCTCGCCCAGGCCCGCGCCAAGCTGGCCTACGTGGGGGAGCGGTTCCGGGGAGGCACGGTGCGCGCGCCCTTCGCGGGGATCATCGCGTCCCAGGGTGCCGAGCTGGGGGACTACCTGACGCCGGGCAAGGTGATCGGCCGCCTGGTGGACCTTTCCGCGGTGAAGGTGACGGTGGGGCTGGCAGAGGTGGATGTGGTACGGATCCGTAAGAAGACCCCGGTGACCGTGTCCTTCCCGGCCCTCGGGGAGCAGGTCTACCCCGCGCGGGTTCTGGCCATCGCGCCCACGGCCGACGAGCAGACCGGGGCCTTCCCCGTGGAGGTCCGGGTGGACAACCGCGGCGGGACCCTCAAAGGCGGCATGGCCGCGCGGGTCCGGTTTGCGCGGGCGGGGACCCGGGGGCTGTTCGTACCGGTGGAGGCGGTGGTTCGGCGAGGGGGCGAGCCCGTGGCCTTTGTGCTGCGGGCGGGGGGCAAGCAGGTGGAAAAGCGCGCGCTGACCCTCGGGATCCGGCGGGACGGCCTGGTGCAGGTGCGCGCCGGGCTGGCCGTCGGTGACCGGCTGGTGGTCAGCGGCAACACGCGGCTGCGCGATGGCTCCAAGGTGCGCCGGGTGGGCTCCATGAGGCCGCGTCCGAGGTCGCGCTCCCGGTCGGGCTCGCGGCTCCGCGCGCGGCCGCGAGCCCACCCGAAGCAGTCGCGCCTGCGTTCCCGCCCGCGGCGCTCAGCGCCTCGTCGCCCGGCGTCCAGCCGCCCGGCGCCCCGTGATCCACCCCGGCCGGGGCGCTCCGGCCCGGCGCAGGAGGCCAGGGGGAGCGCCGGGGAGGCGACGAGCATGGGCGCGGGTGGGGGCGTCTCCGGCGGATCCACGGCGTCTG
This sequence comes from uncultured Myxococcales bacterium, assembly GCA_964346625.1. GTDB lineage: Bacteria > Myxococcota_A > Polyangia > HGW-17 > JAJRWW01 > CAYFWA01. Next base: position 4,348 of record CAYFWA010000307.1, on the reverse strand, counting down.
CTTCCTCGGGTCGATGAAGTTCCTGGTCAACTTCTCCATCCGCCAGCCGGTGCTGGTGAACCTGGTCACGGTGGGGATCTTCATCGTCGGGATCCTGGCCTGGCAGCGCATGCCGCGGGAGATCTTCCCCGAGATCCCGCGGGACACGGTGGTGATCACCACGTTGTACCCGGGCGTGGCGCCCTCCGAGGTGGAGAACCTGGTCACCATCCCCATCGAGCGGGCGGTGGCCACGGTGGACGACGTGGAGACCATCACCACCGAGTCCAGCGAGGGGCGCTCGGTGGTGGTGGTGCAGCTCAAGGAGGGGCTCGACGACCCCCAGAAGGTCTTCCTGGACGTCCAGTCCGCCGTGGCCCGGGTGTCCAACCTCCCGGCGGATCTGCCCCTGGATCCGGACGTGCGCGGGCTCAAGCGCCAGATCCCGGTGATGTGGCTGGCCCTTTCGGCGGAGCTCCCGGAGGGGGAGCTCCGCGCCCTGGCCAACGACCTCAAGGAGGATCTCGAGGAGATCGAGGGGGTCTCCGAGGCCTCGGTCTACGGGATCCGCAAGCTGCAGATTACCATCGAGGTGGATCCGGTGAAGCTCGCCGCCCACGGGCTTTCCATCGCCGAGGTGATGAGCGCCGTGCGCCGCAAGCACCGGGACGTTTCGGGAGGCTCCATCAAGACGCGGCGGGGGGAGTACCTGATCCGGACCGTGGGCCGGTTCGCCGGCGCAAAGGGGGTGCGCTCCGTCGTGGTGCGGTCCGGGCCGCGGGGCGTGGTGCGGGTGAAAGACGTGGCCACGGTGACCGAGGGCTTCGAGGAGCGCACCCAGGAGAGCCGGGTCTACGGCCGCCCCTCGGCCTACGGCGTGGTCTACAAGAACGAGGAGGCGGACGCCATCCGGGTCACGGCCCGGGTGCGGGAGTACCTGGACGAGACCAAGGATCGCTACCCGCGGGGCGCCGGCGTGGTGGTGCTGTGGGACTCCTCGATCAACATCGAGCGGCGGCAGGAGACCATGTACGAAAACGGCCTCATGGGGCTGGCGCTGGTGATCCTGCTGCTGTTCGTGTTTTTGGACTGGCGCATGGCGTTGGTGACGGCCCTGGGGATCCCGGTGGCGTTTTTCGGCGCCTTCATTCTCATGCACTGGGTGTTCGGCGCCACGCTGAACATGGTGTCCATGTTCGCCCTGATCATGGTGCTGGGCATGCTGGTGGACGACGCCATCATCGTCGTCGAGAACTTCTACCGGCACCTGATGATGGGCAGAAGCCGGCTGATGGCCGCGCTGCTCGGCTGCCGCGAGGTGGTGTGGCCGGTGCTCGCGGCGGTGGTCACCACCGTGGTGGCCTACTTCATGCTGACCCAGCTCCCGGGGCGCATGGGGCAGGTGCTGGCCGTGATGCCGCTGGTGGCCATGGCCGCCCTGGGGGTGTCTCTCATCGAGGCGCTGTTCATCCTGCCGTCCCACGTGCGGGAGTTCGCCAAGCGGCAGCCCGGGGCGCCGCGCCCCAGCAAGGAGGAGGAGCTCCGGATCCTGGAGCGCGCGGATCGGGGGGAGCTCGACGGGCCGCTGGCCCAGCCGAGCGCCGACGAGCCCGGGCACGACCCGGGCCGCGAGGGCGCCCACGAGGCGCGCTGGTTCCTGGCCTTTCAGGGGGGCTTTTGCTGGCTTTTGCACCAGGTGGTCCGGTTCTGGTACGTGAGCCTGCCGGTGATCCTGGTGGGCATGGCGCTCACCGTGCGGGCGCTTTTTGGCAGCCTCGAGTACCGCCCCTTCCCCCAGACCACCGTGTCCCGGGTGGACATCGGCCTGGAGCTGGCGGTGGGCACCAAGCTCGAGCGGACGCGTGAGACGGTGCGGGTGCTCGAGAAGGCCCTGGCCGAGCTGCCGCGCGACGCGGTGGAGGCCTACATCTGCGACGTGGGCCGGATCCGGCTGCGGCGCCGCCAGACGCGCTACGGCTCCCACCTGGCCCGGTGCCAGATCCGGCTGGCCAAGGACGGCAAGGGCACCCTGTCGGCCCGGGAGGTCCTCGGCAAGCTCCGGCCGGTGCTGCGCCGCCTGCCCTTCTTGGAAAAGTACGAGGTGGCGCGGCAGCGCTCCGGCCCCGACGCCGGGGAGCCCATCCAGATCGAGGTGCGGGGCAACGACGATCGGGTCATCCAGCGCATCGCCAAGGAGCTGGTGGCCTACGGGCGCACCATCCGCGGGGTGGAGGACCTGCGCGCCGACGTGGAGTCGGGCAAGCGCGAGCTGCGGGTGAAGGTCAACGAGAAGAAGGCGGCGGAGCTCGGTCTGGACGTGGCCACGGTGGGCACCGCCGTGCGCAACGCCTTCGGTGGGGGGCTGGCCACCCGTCTGCAGCGGGGCGAGGACGAGATCGACGTAATGGTGCGCTTTCCCGATCGGCTGCGGCGCTCCACCGCGGACATCGAGGCGCTGCTCATTCGCACCCCCACGGGCGCCATGGTCCCGTTCAAGGCGGTGGCCTCCATCACCGAAGGGGTGGGCCCCGCCACCCTGCGGCGGGTGGACCGCCGCCGCACGGTTACGCTCTACGGCTCGGTGAACGAGCGGATCATCTCGGCCAACGACGCCAACGAGAAGCTGGAGGCCTACGCCGAGGGCTTGCGGGACCGGTTCCCGGGTTACGTGATCCGGGCCGCGGGAGAGCAGGAGGAGGCGCAGAAGCTGCAGGAGGGCATCCAGGTGGCCTTCTGGATGGGGCTGCTGCTCATCTTCATCATCCTGGCGGCGGTGTTCCGCTCGGTGCTGCAGCCCCTGGTGATCCTGTTCGCCCTCCCCTTCGCCGCCTTCGGGGTGGTGATGGGGCTGTGGGTCCACGGCCTGCCCATGACCCTCATCGGTGCGCTGGGCGCGGTGGCGCTGCTGGGCATCGTGGTCAACGACTCGCTGGTGCTGGTGGACTTCGTGAACAAGGCCCGGCAGCGGGGGATGTCCATCGTGAACGCCGCCGTGGATGGGGGCACCAAGCGGCTGCGGCCCATTCTGCTCACCACCATCACCACCAACGCCGGGCTGCTGCCCCTGGCCATGGGCTGGTTCGGCTCCGAGGAGTTCCTGGCGCCCATGGCCATCACCATCGTCTGGGGCCTCACCTTCGCCACGTTGGGGACCCTGGTGGTGGTGCCCTGCACCGTGGTCTGGGCCGACATCATCCGGCGCTCGGCCTTCCTCGCGGTGGGCCGCGACGTCGAGGAGGGGGTCGTGCCGAGCTACCTGGGCCCGGCCATCAACGCCGTGGTGCTGGGGCTGGCCGCCGCGGCGGTGACCCGGCTGCCCTGGGCGCTGCTGTCCGTGGTGGCCGGCATCCCCGCCGTCGTGCTCGCCGCCCGAGCCTGGGCGGCGCTCGAGCGCTGGGAGCGCGCCGCCCCGGCCGCTGCGTCCCGGGATGAAACGTCTTCGGAAGCGGCGCCCGACGACGCTGCTTTCCTCGAGGCCGAGGCTCGGCGACGCTCGCGCGCGGCGCGGATCGCCACGTGGATCGCCGTGGTCCCCTGGCTCGCGACCATCGGTTTCGTCATCGCGCGCGGCCTGTATGGGTTCCTGGCGGGATGAGATGGATCCGGGATGAGATGGATCCGGGATGAGATGGATCCGGGATGAGATGGATCCGGGATG
>CAYFWA010000307.1:0-611 GCA_964346625.1 uncultured Myxococcales bacterium | reverse complement strand
AGATGGACCAGGTTGACGCATGACCGCATCGCGTGAAGACAGGCTTCGAGAGCGGCTCGTGGAGCTGTACGAGCGCGCACGCCAGGAAGAGCAGGAGCAAAAGCCCGATTCGGCCCGCTCGGCCTGGGCGCGGGACCGGGCGCTGGTGAGCCAGCTCGTGGCCGCCCTCGCGGGTCGCGATCCCCACTCAGATTCAGACTCGAGTTTCGCCCTTCTTTCGTCGCGATTTCGGCCGTTCGCAGCAGACAGAAGGGCGAAACTCGAGTCAGAGGCAACGGAGGAGGCGCGCCGCGAAGGTCGCGCCCCGGACGGCGCAGTCGCGGACACCGACGCCGAGCCCGGGCCGTGCATCCGGCCCGCCGTGGCGGCGCGGGTGGATCGCTACTTCGCTGGCACCCTGTCTCCGGCCGAGGTGGCCGCGCTGTGGGAGCACCTGGACGACTGCGCCGCCTGCCGCGGGCGCTACGAGGCGCTGTTTTCCGAGGAGGGGGACGCGGAGCGACGCCGCCGGCGGCTGTTTCGGGGGCTGCCTTGGCCGGCCGATGGCGGAGACGAAGCAGAGGACGAGGCGGACGGGGACGATGAGGGCGGGGAGGGCGATGAGGGTGGGG
>CAYFWA010000306.1:0-7741 GCA_964346625.1 uncultured Myxococcales bacterium | reverse complement strand
GATCGGTTCCGGGATCGGTTCCGGGATCGGTTCCGGGATCGGTTCCGGGATCGGTATACTCGCCTTCCTCTCGCTCTGGGGCGTCGCCTGGGGGGGCGGCGGCTGCGGGGGCCGGGCCCCGGTGCCCTCGGACTGGGACTGCCTGGAGACCGGCTCCTGCGAGTGCCGGGGGCCCCAGGACTGCCCGCCCGGGGTGAGCTGCGTCAACGGCCGCTGCCAGCAGGAGGTCGACGCCACGGTGACCCTGCTCGGTTTCGGCGAGCGGTGCACCGAGGACGCCGAGTGCGAGTCGGGCCGCTGCATCCGGGCCAGCGCCGGGACGCATCGGATCTGCACCCGGCCCTGTGACGACATGGACCAGGGCTGCCCTCCGGGCTGGGACTGCAAAATCCGGCCCGCCGCGCTGGGCGGCGGCGGTGGCGGCGGCGACGCGGACGAGGCGCTGTGCGTGCAGCACCTGGAGCGGCTGTGCGCCGAGTGCTCGGTGCACGATCACTGTCACCCGGCCTTCGGTGACTACTGCCTGACCCTCGACGGCATCCAGGGCTGCGGTCTAGACTGCAGCCTCCAGGGGTGCCCGGCGGGCTACGTCTGCCAGACGGTGACCGTGGAGGCGGGGACGGGGGGGGCCGCCTTCAGCGCGCGCCAGTGCGTGCCCGAGGTGGGCTCCTGTCAGTGCACGCCCGAAAGCGCCGGACTCACCCGCGGCTGCGTCGCCACCAACGAGCACGGCACCTGCCACGGCGAGACGGTGTGTCAGTCCGACGGCCAGTGGGGGCCCTGCTCGGCGCAGACCCCGGCCCCGGAGGTGTGCAACGGAGTGGACGACAACTGCGATGGGCTGCTCGACGACGACGACCCGGCCGTGGACGTCTCCGGCCTGCCCGCGGTGCCTCCCTACCCGCTTTGCCGCACCGGCGCCGGGGGCCGCTGCGAGGGCCGCTGGGCCTGCGTGCAGCAGGTCGACCCGGGCCCCGGACCCAACCCCGATCCGGCGGCCTGGGACTGGGAGTGCGCCGCGCTCGATCCCGTGCCCGAGACCTGCAACGGGCTGGACGACGACTGCGACGGCGACCTCGACGAGGATTTCCGCGACCCGGACGGCCGCTACCTGGACGTGAACCACTGCGGAAGCTGCAGTCTGGACTGCGAGCAGGTGGTGGCGCACCTGGCCCGCGATCCCTTCGGGGACGTGCTGCCCGGCGCGGTGAGCTGCGAGCTACGCGGCGGCAGCCCCACCTGCATCCCCGGGCAGTGCGCCGAGGGCTACGCCCCCTGGCCCGAGCTCGATCCGGTGATGTGCCTGGAGCTGGTGAGCCCGCAGTGTCGCCCCTGCAGCGCGGCCGCTGACTGTCTGCTCGCCGTGGATCGCTGCCTGCCGGTGGGCGACGACCCGCACGAAAGCTGCCTGCAGGGCTGCGGCACCGACGCCCCCTACGGCGGCTGCACCGGCCAGACCGGGGTGCAGGGCTGCTGCCCGGACCAGCACACCTGCGAGCAGGTCTCCGGCGCCCTGGTCTGCGTGCCCACGGCCAACTCCTGTGACTGCAACGCCGACCGCGTGGGGGTGACCCGCCCCTGCTACATCTCGGGCACGGCGGGGGCGGTGTGCGTGGGCCGGCAGACCTGCGAGGCCCTCGGCGCCACCTTGTTTCAGTGGACCGACTGCGACACCTCCGCCACGGTAGTGGAGGTGTGCGACGGCGAGGACAACGACTGCGACGGCGACATCGACGAGGACTTCGTCGATCAGCAGGGCTCGGGCACCTACGACGTGGACGAGCACTGCGGCGCCTGCTACGAAAACTGCCTCACGCGCTGGAGCCAGGAGATCCAGCACGCCATCGGCGGCTGCGTCTACCAGGGACCCGCCGACACGCCGCACTGCGAGATCGTGGCCTGCACGGTGGAGACGGCCGGGGGCGGGGGCACCTGCCAGCGGGACCCGGACTGCCCGGCGGGCTGGTACTGCCACCCCGAGTACTTCCAGTGCGTGCGCGAGTGTGCCGGGCCCGCCGACTGCCCCGGCGGGAGCTGCGAGGCGGGCTTTTGCACCCAGAGCTGCTCGAGCAACGCCCAGTGCCAATCCCTGTTCGGCGCCCCCAGCACCTGCACGGGCGGGCGCTGCGTGATGGACTACCAGTTTCACGACGTGGACGGCGTGGAGTCCAACGGCTGCGAGTGTGCCGTGGCCAGCGGCGCCGGGGCCGATGAGCCGGATGTCTACGACACCTACCCCGAGCCCGGCTGGTCCTACGTGGACCGCGACTGCGACGGGGTGGATGGCCAGGCCGCCAGCGCCCTGTTCGTCTGGTCGGGCACCGACAGCAGCCAGGGCAGCCGCGAGCACCCCTTCGCCACCATCACCGAGGCGCTCAGCGCCTTTTCCCCGGGGCAACACAGCGCCATCCTGGTGGCGGCGGGCTACTACGAGGAGACCCTGGAGCTGAGCGCGGGCGTGCGGCTCCATGGCGGCTACGCCCCGGACTTTGCCAGCCGGGACGTGGTGCAGTATCCCACGCTGGTGGAGGGCCCGGAGCCCGACTTCGACCACCCCAACCACCCCCTCGGAGTGATCAACGGCGACGGCCTTTCGGGCAGCCGCACGGTGGTGGCCGGCTTCGTGATCTACGGCTTCGACGTGGCCTGGCAGCCCCCGGCGGGCCAGCCCGGGGGCACGAGCTACGCCGTGTGGCTGCGCAACTGCTCCCAGGCGGTGGTGCTGGCCAACAACGTGATCGTGGCCGGGCGCGGGGGCGACGGCGGCCCCGGCGCGGCCGGGGATCCGGGGGCCAGCGGCGGCGACGGCGGCGACGGGCGCGACTCTCAGGAGTGCAACACCGCGAGCTGCACGGGCGAGAGCCAACCCGGCGGCGCCAGCGGCACCAACGGCGCGTGCGCCAGCGCCGCGGGCAACCCGGGGGCGGGCTGCTTCGGCAGCATGAACCCCCAGGACTACCAGCCGCCGCTGGGCAAAAACGGCCGGGGCGGCGAGTCGGGCACCTATAGCTGCGCCAACAACCCCCAGTGGTGCGACCTGTGCAAGTACGACTGCGTGGTGGGCCAGGACATGGACGGCGACGACGCCCAGTTCGGCGCCGACGGCAACCGCGGCGCGGGCGGCAGCGGCTGCGCCGGCGGCGTGGGCAGCGTCGCGGGGGGCCAGTGGTCCGGGGGCAGCGGCAGCGCCGGCGGCGCCGGCAGCGCCGGACAGGGCGGCGGGGGTGGCGGCGCCGGCGGCTCGGTGCCCAACGACAACCCGGCGAGCTGTACCGTGGGCGAGCGGCGCGGGGATCTCGGGGCCACCGGAGGGGGCGGCGGCGCCGGTGGCTGCGGGGGCGCCGGCGGCGGCGCCGGCGGCGCCGGCGGCGGGTCCTTCGCCGTGTTCGTGGCCTACACCTACGGCGTGGCCACCCGCCCGCAGATCTACGGCAACGTCATCGTGCGCGGCGAGGGCGGCGCCGGCGGCGCCGGTGGCTACGGCGGCCACGGCGGGCTCGGCGGCCAGGGCGGCACCGGCGGCATCTCCTATCCCCCCGCCTGGTGCGCCGGCTACGGCGGCAAGGGGGGCCGCGGGGGAGACGGCGGCAGCGGCGGCGGCGGCGGTGGCGGCTGCGGCGGCGCAGCCTTCGGCATCGCCGGCACCCAGATCGGCGCGGCCGGCTACGACACCCGGAACGGGTTCGAGTCGCCCGGAGGCCCGGACACCGGCGGGCCCGGCGGGGCGGGCGGCCCCGCGCCCTCGGGGGGCAGCGCCGACGGTGCCCCCGGCGTCGATGGCGCGTCAGGAGCGGTCCATGTCTACTGAAAGCACCCACAGACACCGAAGCGGTCCGACCCCATCACAGGGTGCCCGCGACGCGTTCGGCAATATCGGCAATCCTCGCGTGGCGAGGCTCGGTCCGGAGTTGTCCCGAGCGCTGCCAGACGGCGACGCGGCGCACCCCCGGAACCCCCTCGGGCCACCCCGCGCGCGCTTCGACGTGCGGCGCGGGGGGCGGCGCTGTGCGCCGCTCGGCGCGCTAGCCGGCGCACCGCTCGGCGCGCTAGCCGGCGCGCCGCTCGGCGCGCTGCTCGGCGCGCTGCTCGGCGCGCTGCTCGCCAGCGGCTGCGGCCGGACGCAGGTGGAAAACGATCCCTGCGCCGATGGTCACTGCCCCTGCACCTGGAGCTGGGATTGCCCGGCGGGCTACGACTGCGTCAACGGCTACTGCACCCCCCGGGCCCTGCCCGACGCGGGCGTGGACGGCGGCCCCGGCCTGCGGGGCTTCGGCGAGCTCTGTGAGGAAAACGCCCAGTGCCAGTCCACCTACTGCATCCCGGATCTGCAGGGCTCCTTTTGCACGCTGCCGTGCTCCACTGGCTGCCCCGAGGGCTGGGCCTGCCACCTGGTGCCCGATCCCCACGGGGGCGCCGAGCCCATCGGCCTGTGCGTGGTGGACCGGCTGCGGGTCTGTCAGCCCTGTCTGGACGACGCGGACTGCAACCCGTCGGGCGGAGACCTGTGTCTGGACATCGGCGGAGGCCTCGGCTGCGCCCGCGACTGCACCTTCGAGCCGTGCCCGGCCGGCTACGACTGCTCCGACGTCCCGGTGGGTCCGGCGCTGCGGCGGCAGTGCCTGCCGACCTCGGGCACCTGCGAGTGCATCGAGAGCGCCGCGGGCCAGCTCCGGGGCTGCCAGCGGGAAAACGATCTCGGCGTGTGCACCGGCCAGCAGGTGTGCCAGCCCCCCGCGGGCTGGACCGAATGCTCCGCCTCCGAGCCCGCCCCCGAGACCTGCAACGGGCTCGACGACGACTGCGACGGCCAGGTGGACGAGGGGCTCGAGGATCGTCCCTGCAGCGTCTCGGCCGGGGGCTGGACCTGCGAAGGCACCGAGCAGTGCACCGGCCCCGGCGGGTGGCTGTGCGACGCCCCCACCCCCGAGCCCGAGTCCTGTGACGGGGCGGACAACAACTGCGACGGCCAGATCGACGAGGACTTCGTGGACGACCAGGGGCGCTACGTGACCCGCGCCCACTGCGGGAGCTGCGGCGTCGACTGCGACGCGGTGGTGGCCCACGCGGCGGCCACCACCTGCGAGCTACGCGCGGGGGCGCCGGTGTGCATCGCCACGGCGTGTCTGCCGGGATACTTCCCCTACCTCGAGGGCCGCATGTGCCTGGCGCTGCCCGACACCCTGTGCGACCCCTGCGTCACCGACAGCGACTGCGTGGGGCCGGGCAGCCGGTGTCTGGACATCGGCACCGAGCGCGCCTGCGGCCGAAGCTGCGCCCCGGGCTCGCCCTACGGCACGGCCTGCCCGACGGGCTACCAGTGCCAGCCCGCGCCCGCGGGCGCGCAGTGCGTCCCGACCTCGGGCACCTGCCTGTGCACCGCCGAGCACGCCGGCTCCACGCGCTCGTGCACGGTGCAGAGCTGCACCGGCTTCGAGACCTGCATCCAGACGGGCGGCCAGTGGACCTGGAGCGCCTGCGACATCAGCCACACGGTGGAGATCTGCGATCAACTCGACAACGACTGCGACGGCGACATCGACGAGGGCTTTTTGAACCCGGCCACCGGCAAGTACGAGGCCGACGAGCACTGCGGCTCCTGCGGCAACGACTGCACCAAGTACTGGTCGCCGGAGATCCACCACGCGGTGGGGGGCTGCAACGCCAGCCTGGCCGTCCCCGCCTGCGAGCTGGATCACTGCCTCACCGAGACCGCCGGGGGCGTGACCTACGAGTGGGTCGACGTCAACGGGGACGCCTTCGACGGCTGCGAGTGCCGCCGGGTGCTCGGCAACACCGGCCAGGATCTGCCCGACCTCGGGGACTTCCCGGCGCCCGGCGCCGAGTACGTGGACGAGAACTGCGACGGCGTGGACGGCGTGGTGGCCGACGCCCTGTTCGTCTGGGGCGGCAACTCCGGGCCGGGCAGCGGCACCCGCACCGATCCCTACCGCACCGTCTCCCAGGCCCTGGCGGCCCTGCCCGGCTCGGGCAAGGACTACATCCTGGTGGCCGAGGGGACCTACCCCGAAAACCTCCGGCTCACCGACGGCGACCAGCTCTACGGAGGCTACGCCTCGGACTTTCTGAGCCGGGACATCCAGCTTTTCCAGACCCAGCTCCAGGGGGTGGCGCCCACGGGCCCCTCGCAGCGCGGCACCCTCACTGCCGAAGGCCTCGGTCAAGGCGGCGTCCAGACCATCGTGTCGGGCTTTTGGATCCTCGGCCGGGACGTGGGCAGCGCCACGCCCGACGACGACGCCGGGCCGGCCTCGGTGGCCGTGTATCTGCGCGACTGCGGTCCGAGCCTGATCCTGCAAAACAACCTCATCCGCGGCGGACGCGGCGGGCGCGGCGGGCGGGGCAGCACCGGCGCCCCCGGCTACGGCCGCCAGGACGACACCGGCCTCGACGGCGGGGCCGGCCTGGACTCCGATACCCTGTCGGGGCCGTGCCCGGCGGGGCTGTATCGGCCCGGGGGAGCGGGGGGCCACAACGCGGGCTGCGGCGGGGCCGGCGCCCATGACGGGGGCGAAGCCATCTGCCCGCAGTTTTCTTTTGCCACCACGCCCTACGCGAGCCAGCAGCAGCAGTACGTCAACCCCACCGGCAACGACGGCGCCGGCGGCTACGACTGGAGCTACGACGACTACAGCGGCTCGGCCTGCAGCCACGTCACCGAGAGCGGCTGGCCCTCGGACATCCGGACCCACCACGGCCACGACGGCCTCGACGGCGCCGACGGGAGCCCCGGCGCCGGGGGCGCGGGCTGCGATAACGGCTACGGCACCGTCGTGGGGACCGTTTGGAGCCACCCGGCGGCAACCGCCGGGCCGGGCGGCGCCGGGAGCACCGGCGCCGCTGGCGGCGGCGGCGGCGCCGGCGGCGGCACCGCCTACCATCCGGGCGGTGGCTGCACCCAGCACCAGCAGGGCGCCACCGGCGGCGGCGGCGGCGCCGGGGGCTGCGGCGGCAACGGCGGCGCGCCCGGGCGCGCCGGCGGCGCCTCCATCGCCGTGTTCGCCTACTTCACGCTGTCTACCTCCGGGGCCAACCTGCCCACCGTGGTGCAAAACCGCATCCGCCGCGGCATCGGCGGCGACGGCGGCACCGGCGGCTTCGGCGGCCCCGGCGGCTGGGGCGGCAACGGTGGCTTCGGCGGCGGCATCGATCCCTCTCCCGAGGGCTGGAGCTCGTCGCTGGGCGGCAAGGGCGGCGACGGCGGCAACGGCGGGCCCGGCGGCGGCGGGGGCGGCGGCTGCGGCGGCCCCTCCTACGGCATCCTCGGCTACAATGTCCAGTTCTCCTCCTGGGGCTCGGCCAACCTCTTCGACTACGACGCCACGGTAGACACCGGCGGGCTGGCCGGCCTCGGGGGCGGCGCCGCCGCCTCGAGCGCCGTGGGCCAGGACGGCGCGCCCGGCCCCTTCGCCAATTTGCTGTACCTGCGCCCCTGCGGGGCGGGCGGGAGCTGCCCGGGCACCCAGGTCTGCGACGCCAACAACGTCTGTATCCCGAACTGATCCCCGAGTAAGGTTCTAACGTAAGAATCAACCCCGGTGAGGGCCCAGGCGTTATGGCGACCAATAACGCCGTCCCTCCGGTTGGTGTACGTCACGTCACCCACGACTCGAGGGCGCGCTATCCTCGGGCGTACCCTTCGTGGAGTTGCGTTGCCAAACCACGCGATTGCGTAGTGTACCTACGCATCGGCGGGTGGGAGTGGGCGGCCGACATGCCCCCA
>CAYFWA010000305.1:2958-7755 GCA_964346625.1 uncultured Myxococcales bacterium | reverse complement strand
GGCGACGAGCATGGCGAGGCGCGTGGCGAGGAGGGACGCGACGAGCGCGGCGGGGAGCATGGCGGGGAGCATGGCGGGGAGCATGGCGAGGCGCGTGCCGAGGCGGGCGGCGATGAGGGCGGCGATGAGCGGGGCGGGGAGCTCGAGCGGATGCGGCTCTACTTGGTGGATGGGAGCTCCTTCATCCACCGCGCCTACCACGCCATCCGCTCGCTCTCGAGCAGCAGCGGCGTGCCCACCAACGCGGTGTTCGGCTTCACGTCGATGTTGATCAAGCTGCTGCAGGACCGGGAGCCGTCCCACCTGGCGGTGGCCTTCGACGGCCCCACGGCCGAGACCTTCCGCGTGGAGATCTACCCGGAGTACAAGGCCAACCGTCCGCCCGCCCCCGAGGATCTGGTGCCGCAGTTCGGCCTGTGCCGGCAGGTCACCGAGGCGCTGCGGATCCCCGCGCTGGAGGATCGCCGGGTGGAGGCGGACGACATCATCGCCACCCTCACCCGGCAGGCCGTGGAGGCGGGGTACTCGGTCACCATCGTGAGCTCGGACAAGGACCTCATGCAGCTCGTGTCCGAGCACGTGGTGCTCTGGGATACCATGTCGGACCGCACCTACGACGTGGAGGCGGTGCAAAAGAAGTGGGGCGTGGCGCCGGAGCGGGTGCGCGACCTGCTGGCCCTGATGGGAGACTCCTCCGACAACATCCCCGGGGTGGCCGGGATCGGCAAGAAGACCGCTGCCACCCTCCTGGAGAAGCACGGGGACCTCGAGGGCGTGCTGGCGGCGGCGCCGGGCATCAAGGGCAAGCGCGGCAAGACCCTGGTGGAGCAGGCCGAGCAGGCGCGGCTGTCGGCGCGGCTGGTGGCGCTCGACGCGTCGGTGCCCGTGGAGGTGGGGATCGAGGGGCTGGTGCGGGGGAAGCCGGATCTGGACGCCGTCACGGAGCTCTTTTCGAAGCTGGACTTCCACCGGATGCTGGAGCAGGTGCGCGCGCTGGCCGGCGCCGGCGCCGAGGCTTCAGCGGGCGGTGGCGGGGAGACGGAGACTCCGGGCGCCCTGGATCGGGAGCGCTACGAGACCATCATCGACGCCGAGCGGCTCGCCGAGGTGCTCGCGCACGCGGCGGAGGGCGGAGAGCTCGCCCTGGACCTGGAGACCACGAGCCTGTCTCCCCCGGACGCCGACATCGTGGGCTTCGCGCTGTGCTGGGCGCCGGGGGAGGCGGCCTACGTGCCCGTGGCCCACCGGGGGCTCGGCGTGGGCGATCAGCTCGCCTGTGACGCCGTGCTGGAGGCCCTCGCGCCCCTGCTGCGTGCCGAGCGGCCGCGGCTGCACATGCAGAACCACAAGTACGAGACCGCGGTGTTGCGGCGCTACGGCTTCGAGATCGGAGGGGTGGGCTGCGATCCCATGATCGCCTCCTACCTGCTGGATCCCTCGGCTAGCAGCCACGGCCTCGACGCGCTGGCCCTGCGGGAGCTGGGACACCAGATGATTCCCTTCAAGGAGGTGTGCGGCACCGGGAAGTCCACGCGGCCCTTCGACGAGGTGGACATCCCCCTGGCGACCCGCTACGCGGCCGAGGACGCCGAGGCCACGTTCTTGCTGGCGCGGCGGTTGGAGCCCCGGATCCACGAGGCCGAGCTGCAGAGGCTCATGTGGGACGTGGAGGTGCCCATGGCGCGGGTGCTCGCCATCATGGAGCTGCACGGCGTGGTGCTGGACCTGCCGCGGCTCGGGCAGCTCTCGCAGCAGATGAACGAGCGGCTGGCGGCCCTCGAGAAAGAGGTAGCCGCCTCGGCCGGGATGCGGGTGAACCTCAACTCTCCCAAGCAGCTCCAGGGGCTGCTGTTCGAGCACCTGGGGCTCACCCCCGTGCGCAAGACCAAGACCGGCTACTCCACCGACGCCGAGGTGCTCGCCCAGCTCGCCGACGCCCACCCGGTGGCGGCCATGATCCACGAGTACCGGCAGATCCAGAAGCTCAAGGGGACCTACGTGGACGCCCTTCCGCGCCTGGTGAGCAAGCGCACGGGACGGCTGCACACCTCCTACAATCAGGCGGTGGCCGCCACGGGCCGGCTCTCGTCGTCGGACCCGAACCTGCAGAACATCCCCATCCGCACCGAGCTCGGGCGGGAGATCCGCCGGGCCTTCGTGGCTCCGCCGGGCTGTCTCCTGGTGGCGGCGGACTACTCGCAGATCGAGCTAAGGGTGCTGGCGCACCTCAGCGGCGACGAGGTGCTCGCCGAGGCCTTCCGCCGGGGCGAGGACGTGCACGCCCGCACGGCCACCGAGGTGTTCGGCGTGGACCCGGCGCAGGTGGACCGCGAGCAGCGCCGGGTGGCCAAGGCAGTGAACTTCGGCGTTGTCTACGGACAGGGGGCCTTCGGGCTCGCGCGGCAGCTCGAGATCCCCCGCGGGGAGGCGCAGGGGTACATCGACGCCTACTTCGAGCGCTACCCGGGCGTCCAGGCGTACATGGAGCGGGTCATCGAGCAGGCGCGCGAGCAGGGGTTCGTCTCCACGATCCTGGGCCGCCGGCGCCCGCTGCGGGATCTCGGCAGCAAGAACCCGAGCCTGCGCGCCGCGGCGGAGCGTATGGCCCGCAACACGCCCATCCAGGGGAGCGCGGCCGACATCATCAAGCTCGCCATGCTGCGCTGCCAGCGGCGTCTCGAGGTGGAGTTCCCCGAGGCGCGGATGCTCATGACGGTCCACGACGAGCTCGTGTTCGAGGTGAGCGAGGCGCAGGCCGAGGCCCTGGGCGCCGCCATGGCCGAGGAGATGGGCGCCGCCTGGGAGCTCGACGTCCCCCTGGAGGTGGATGTGGGCACCGGCGCCAACTGGCTCGACGCGCATTGACATCGCCCCCCCGTCTCGATGGGCTCCCCGTCCTCGGGGCCTAATCGATCTCCAGCCAGTCGAACCACAAGGGGTGGTGCTCTTTGTACCAGATGAGCACGCGGCGCAGCAGCACCTGGTCATCCTTGGAGATGACCTCGGCGGGGATGCAGTCGAATTGCAGGCGGATGCGCCCGTCATCCAGGTGGTCCAGGGCCTCGGAGCACAGCGTCTGGAGCTCGTTGCGGATCCGGCCCGAGTCCGAGATCTTCACCGGGCGCTTTTCGAAATCCTCGCCGTACAAAAAGCGGATCAACAGGGGATTGAACACCAGCCGTCCTTCATCCGGGCGCTCCATCATCCGGAGGGTGAAGGTCAACAGCTTGTCGCCGTGGGGCGTGGCGAGCCGCACCGTGGTGCGGTACAGGTTGGGGCCGATCTCCTCTACCCCCCGGGCCCCGGAGTAGGGATCGTCGCACATGTACCCCGAGCAGGCGATCACGTCCCAGCCCTTCTCGGGGAAGAAGTCATCCGCGGTCAGCACCCGCGTGCAGCGGGGGATGCCGGCTTCCTGGGCCTCCATGATGCGCGCCTTGTAGGCCTCCACCATCTCGGGGTCCACCTCGAGCCCCATGATCCGTTCGATCTGTCGGGGGAAGTCCCCGGAGCTCACCTCCAGGCCCATGACGTGCTGCTCGAGCTCCACGGGGAGCTCGAAGGTGGAGGTGAACACCACCAGGGAGCCCTCGATGTCCAGCACCGGCGTGAGGCTGATGGCCTGCATGGCCTCGGCCGAGGCGGCGTAGCCGTCCACGATGAACACGTGGGGCTTGCTGCGCTGGTCGAGCCACCCGCCCACCCGGTAGACCGGCGCGTAGGTGCCCGAGTCGGTGAACGCGGGGATCCCCGAGGGCAGCACCCAGTCGTCATCCACCAGGTGGACCCCCAGCTCCTGCCACTCCCGCCACAGCTTGCCCAGCCGGCCCACCCGGCTCTTGCCGCGCAGGGTCCACACGTGGATGTGCTCGCGCTGGATGCCGGGGTAGGCGCCCTCGATGGACTCCACCAGCAGCCGCCGGGGGGTCTTGAAGTCGAGCAGCACCGAGCGGTCGCGCGCCACGTCCCCCACTTCCCGGGGGAAAAAGAGGGTGCCCATGTACCCCTCGTAGGGCTTGACGATGTGCAGCGGCTGGTTGAAAAGGTGCAGCAACGTCATGGGTCCCGTCTCGGCCCCCTTGGCGAAGCGTCCCGTGTTCTCGAGGGTGTCGATGGCCGCGCCCCAGACCGTGAGCCCCTCGTCCTTGATCTCGGACCAGAAGTCGTCCCACTGATAGTCGTCCTCGTTGAGCAGGCGGGTGACCCGCTCGTCGAGCCAGCGCGCCACCTGGGGGCGGGCGTAGACGCGACCGAAGCCGAGCTGGGGGTTGGAGCCCATCTCCTCGGTCTCGCCGGACTTGGGCATGAGCCCCTCGCCCAGCGACACCAGGATGGCGTGGTTTTCCGGCAGGGAGCGCGAGGCGTACCAGAGGCTCTCGCTCATGGCGTAGGCCGAGATCGCGTCTGCGTCCTTTTTGACCCGGTTGAGCTTCTTCTTGTCGCTCTCACTGCCCTCACCGAAGCGACCGAAAAGGCGCGTCCCCAGGGCCGTCACCGCCGTGGTCATGGCGATCAGGCGCTCCATGCGGCCATCCATGAAGGACAGATCGCGCGTGAACTCGGCCACGGGCACGCCGTCGATCCACTCCACGTCCACGTCCTCGAGCCACAGGTGCATTCTCCCCAGGATGGGGCGGGTATCGAAGGCCCACTGCGCCACGCGATCTCGCCGCTCGTGCTCGGACAGGTGCTCTTGCATCAATCCCGATACCTCATCGTTTGTTTTCCACTATGGTGTAGGAAAATGATGCACCACGTCAACCACGAAGCGACCCCAGGTGCCATTCGGTCATAATT
>CAYFWA010000305.1:0-2858 GCA_964346625.1 uncultured Myxococcales bacterium | reverse complement strand
TTGCGCTGAGATACGTGGTATGGTCGACGGGCCATGTCCCTGGAGCCGGAGGTCTACGCGGAGCCTGATGAGCAGGGTCAGATCCAGGCCTTCGCTCGGCTTATGAACACCGAGGTCTCGGACGACAACCCCGACGCCTTCGGTGACAACGTGGACGTGGTGTTGTCCCTGGCGCGAGAGCAGCAGGGGGAGCACCGGCTCACCGCCACGGAGCTCAAGGTGCTCGTGCGACAGCTCAGCCGGCGCTTCGAGGCCCGGTCGGGGAATCAGCTCTACTCCAGGGGGGTCTACCAGACCTTCTTTGGCCGGATCCACGGTCGGGATCCGGCGGATTCCCTGGAGTTGACCGACACCATGGGGCGGCTCGCCCAGATCAGCGATCTCCTGGACAACGAGACGCTGGCGGTGCGCAGCCTGCGCTCCATCCTCACGCGGCTGTGGGGCGAGCTGACGGCCAGGCTGCCCCCCGACGACGCCGAGCAGCCCCACGCGCGCCTGGTGAGCTGGCGGCTCTTCGAGGCCCTGGTGCGGGGGGTGCTCCAGGTGGAGGCCTTCTCCACCGCGGAGCGGACCTTCCACTACGCGCGTCTGGCCTCCCCGGAGACCCTCCGCCGTCGGCAGGGCGATGAGCGGCGCGCCATCCTGTTGGAGGACTTCCGGTTCTCCTTTGGCGATGCCTACCCGCGTCGTCCGCTGCTGCGGACTCTCGTGACGCGGTCCACCGCCCTCGCCCCGGCGGATCGCGAGCTGCTCGTCCAGGCCATCATCGCGCGACGGCGGGGCGAGGTGGAGCCCTTCGCCCACCTGCTGCGCCACCACGCCTTCCTGCTGGCCTGCGGTGAGTACCCGGTGCGGCTGTACTGCTCCCTGGTGGACGCGCTGCTCGCCCACCTGCTGCGCGAGGTGCTCGCGGCGGCCCAGGACGAGATGAGCCGCGTGATGCGGGTCTACCTCACGCTGCTTCGCGAGAAGCACGTGCCGCGCCTGCGCGCTTGGTGCGAGACCATGCGCGCCTCCCGGGAAGCCTCTCCGCTGCTGGCGGATCTGCTGCTCGAGCCCTACCTGCTGCGGACCGCCACCCTCGACGGCAGCCAGGAGCCCGCGCTCACGGGGCTGCTTCACGATTGGATGGCGGTCCAGAAGGTCCTGGAGCGTCGGGTCGGCTACGCGGGTCCGGCCTTCGCCCTCACCGAGCGGCTGCTGGCCGAGCAGCGGGAGTGGCGACGCTTCGGTGTTGGCCAGGACGGGGACGCCGATGCTCCCGAGGCGCCGGCCTTCGATGAGCGGATTCCGACCGCGCGCGGGCTGCCCCTGCGCAACCTCGAGGACTACGACACCTTCGTGCAGATCCCGGTGGTGGCGGAGGGCCCCAATCCAGGCGGCTCCTCCTGGACCGCAAAGCCCGGAGGCGAGCGCCGCGCGGAGACCAGCGCGACCCCCGCGGCGGCGCCCCACGGGCCCCCAACCGCGGATCCCGCGGCGGATCCCGCGGCGGATCCCGCGGCGAAGCCCGCGGCGGATCCCGCGGCGGAGCCCGCGGCGGATCCCGCGGCGGAGCCCGCGGCGGAGCCCGCGGCGGATCCCGCGGCGGAGCCCGCGGCGGAGCCAACCGCGGAGCCAACCGCGGAGCCAACCGTGGAGCCATTCGGTGATCGCCCTACGGAGACCTTCGACGAGGTCCCCACCGATGCCTTCACCGCCCCCCGGCTGGAGTCCAACCTGTACGACGCCATCACCCGCCGCCTGCCCGTGTTGGAGGGGGAGCTCCATGACGTGCACGGCGCGGAGACCATGCTGCTGTCCTCGGGGCTCGGCGGCGCCAGCACCATGCACCGCGCCGCCACGGTGATCCTGCCCGCCTCGGCGCCCGGGGATCCCGAGGATGGGCTCCACCAGGCCAGCACCCTCGTGTTCCCGGTGCAGTCGGTGCCCGTGTCGCGAAACGAGGCGATCTGTCGCCGGGTGGACGTGTTGATCGCTCGCCAGCGGGATCGCTCCCGACGATCCTCCGAGCGCCTCCGGCAGGAGCTGGAGGCCATGCAGGACCAGGACCGCATCATCGCCGAGCAGTACCTCGCGCAGGTCATCGAGCGGGAAATGTCCCGGATCTGCGCGAGGCTGCGGTCCGCGCAGCACATGTCCATGGTGACGCTGGACGACTTCGTGGCCAGCCAGCTCTCGGCCGTGCTGCGCGACTTCGTGGTGACCGGCTATCTGCGGCGGGTGTTTCTGGCCGAGTGCACCGGGCTCTACGGGGAGTTCGCCCACGCGGAGGTGGTGGACTCCACGCTGCTGGAGTCCCTGCAGCTCGCGCTGTTCTCCGTGCTCAACGCCCACCAGGAGCGGCTGCGCCTCCCCGAGCCGCTGGCCGGGTCTCTGCGTCGCCTGATCGGTTGGCCCGAGACGGAGAAGCTCCCCGGGCGCCTCCCCTTTCAGAGCCCGGCGCCCGTCCGCTTCCCGCCGGATCTGAGCACGCGGGTGGCCGCCACCGGCTCCTGGCAGCTCGTGTTCGAGGCCGAGTACCTGCTCGAGGGCCAGGTGCACGAGCTCGAGCGTACGGTACACAAGGTCTTCGCGCTGGAGCTGTTCACCGACGTGGAGACCGCCCTCGGCACCACGGGCTTCAACGAGGAGACCTACCTCGCCTTCTGCGGGGAGCTGCAGGCGCGGCTTTTGGCCATCGTGGATCGCGCCCGGGGGCTGTTCGTGCGGTTGGAGGAGGTGGGCGAGTCGGTGGAGCTGGAGCAGTTCCTGCTCCAGCTCATCGGCTACGGCCGGGCCGTGTGGAGCCGGGTGGTGTTCCCGGCCCTCGCCTTCTACGCCCGGATGGCCTTCGGCCAGCGGGGCTGAAAAATTGG
>CAYFWA010000304.1:2112-7756 GCA_964346625.1 uncultured Myxococcales bacterium | reverse complement strand
GCCGCGATGGAGGTTGCTGGGTGGGTGTGGCGCGTGAGGGGCGGACGCCGGGGATGGGGGGTGTGAGGCGGGTTACTTAGGGCTCGCGCACGTCGGCCGCTCCGCGGCCGACGTGCGCGAGGAAGGTTGCGAGGGGTCATACTAGCCAATCCCTCTCCGCGAGCTTGCGGGGGAGGTACTCGTCGGAGATGAAGGTGATGCCCTTGCGTGACAGGGCCTCGATCTCGAGCTTGACCTTGGAGTCGAGCATCTTCTTCATCTCGCGCTGCCACTTGCGATCCTTGAACCAGGGGTAGCCCATCATCTGCTTGGCGCGCTCCTCGTCCTTTTTGTTGAGCATGATGGTGGAGCCGTCGGGCAGATCGTAGCGCTCGCGGTCATAGGAAGACAGGCCCAGAAAGCGCGCCTCGGGCACGGCCATGCGCACCGACTCGTAGGCCAAATTGATGGAGCCCTGCTTGACCACGCTGTAGATGTAGAGCCCCCAGGGGTCGTTGTCCACCAGCACGTACAGGGGGATCTTCAGCTTGTCCACCATGCGGCGGACCAGCCGGCGCAGCCCGCGGGCGGGCTGCCCCTGGCTCTGCACCAAGATGCACTTGTGCTTGCGCCAGAACTTGTCCTCGTTGAGCCGGCGCCACACGGCGTCCTTTTCCACCAGCAGGATGAACTTGGCGTCGCACTTTCTGAACTGGATGACGTCGTCCTCGCAGATGGAGGGCACCGCCCACCCCCCCGAGCCCTGCTTGCGGGCGTCGATGACGTCCCCGGCGTCCACCAGGGTGATCTCGCCCACCAGAGACCCGCGGTTGGAGGCGAACAGGTGCAGCTCCTCGCGCAGGGCCTGGATGGTGACCTCCAGGTCCTCGATGATCGGGTCGGAGTCGGACTGGCTGTCGAAGGTGTTCTCCGACGTCTTCCCGATGGTGTGCTTGGTCATGTAGTACAGATCACGAATGGACGTGGTCTTGCCCGCGGCCAGCAGCTCCTTGCAGGCCGAAGCCACCAGGAAGGTCTGGGCGAACCGCTTGGCCATGTTCACGTTGAACAGCGTGCGGCTCTGGGTGCGGTCGCCCATCTCGATGATGGACTTCTTTTCGTTCCAGCTCACGTTGGACAGGGCGCGCACCGGGATGTCGATGGTGGGGTTATTGCCCTTCTCCGCCATCTTGATCACGCTCTCGGCCAGCCCTTCGAGCTTGCTGAGGGTCTGCTTGGCTTTGGCCTTCTTCAAGGAGGCCAGCTCTCTTTTCGTCGCCATGCCTTTGTCACTCCGCAGGGGGGGTCGTTACCCGCGTCTCACCTTGGGAACCGCGGCCGGGGGGCGCCTAGAACTCGTCGGAGACCTCGGCGTAGTTGTCCGCCGCGCTGTCCAGGATGCTCCGAATCTCGGTCTTCTTGCGCTTGGTCAGGTGGTGCAGCGCATCCACGAGCTCGCCGCAGTACAGGTCGAACTTGGAGCGCCGCTCCGCCTGCGCGCGGTGCTTCTTTCGCCGGCTGAGGTAGTTGCCCAGCTCCCGCCCGCAGTCCATGGCGCAGCGCTTGATCTCGTCCATGATCTCCGGGTAGTGGGCGATGGCCTCCTTGGACTCGGAGGTGAACGGCACCCACACCGAGGCGATGTGCACCACCAGCACCAGGGGCCCCTGGGGCAGGCCGCCGCGGGGTTGGGGCACGTTGTAGCGCCGCCAGTTCACGTCGCAGATGGCCTTGTGGATGGCGCAGGCGGATTGCTGGTACTGCAGCGGCACCCGGTTGGCCAGCCGCACGAGCTGCACCGGCCGGCTCTTGGCCTCGGAGCGCGCCTCGGCGTCCAGGGCGTCCCGGATGAGCTGTAGCTCGCTCTCCTTGAGCAGGCCCACCTTGGTGGCGCGGTCCACGCCGGCCTTGAGCAGAAGCTCCACGCCCTTTTTGCGGGTGATGCCCGGGATGACGGTAAGGGCCAGCTCCACGCGCTTGGTGGGGTTGAGCCGCACGCCCCCCACCCACGCGCCGCCGTCCGACAGGTCCCCGTGGTCCACCAGGCCGGTGAGCTGGCCGCCATAGGCCAGCCCCACCTCCACCACGAAGGGGTTGCCGCGGTAGACCTTCGGGGGACGGCTGCGCACGCTGTAGAAGCTCGCTTCGGTGATCTCGCGCTCCAGGCTGGCCTGGATCAGGTCCTCGCCGATGGGCACGATGCAGTCGGTGGAGGGGTTGCGGATCTTGACCTTGGAGATGGCCTCGTACAGCGCCTCCACGTCGCGGTTGGCGATGGTCTTGGGGCGCGCCTTGGGGCTCACCCCGGCGGTCTGGCAGATCTCGTCGGCCACGCGGGGGGTCACCCGGCTGAAGTCCTCACTCAGGGCGGATCGCACGTGGCGCGCCTTGGACTCCTTGAGCATTTTCATCAGCACCCCCATCTCCACGCCGTAAGGGTGCGGCTTGATGCTGTCGGGCTCGGGGGGCTGCTCCTCGGTGATGCGGGGAAAGACCAGCTCTTTGCGGCCCTTGGGCGGGTAATAAAAGATCTCGGAGTGCGGGTTGGCCAGGGCAGTCTGCTCCAGGTACTCGTCCACCGAGCGCTTGCCCGACTTGTAGTTGCCCTTGAGCTCGATCTCCACCCGGGTGCCGTGGGGCTCGTCCCACTCCACCTCCTCGTCGGTGAGGATCTCCGGGGCGTTCTTTTTGGTGTTGATGATCACGTCGAGCTGGTGCGCCGGGTAGCGCGGCGCCGTGCGCGAGGTGATGGTCACCGGCTTGCCCGTGGTGAGCTGGCCGTACATGCCTGCGGCGCTGATGCCGATGCCCTGCTGGCCTCGGGACTGTTTCATGGTGTGGAACTTGGAGCCGTACAGCAGCTTGCCGAACACCTTGGGCACCTGGCGCACCAGGATGCCGGGGCCGTTGTCCTGTACGGCCACCCGGAAGCGATCCTCACCGGTCTGCTCGATCTCCACGAGCAGCGTGGGCAGGATCCCGGCTTCCTCGCAGGCGTCCAGGGCGTTGTCCACCGCCTCCTTGATGGTGGTGAGCAGCGCCCGGGCGGGGCTGTCGAACCCCAGCAGGTGGCGGTTTTTGACGAAGAACTCGCTGACGCTGATGTCGCGCTGGCCCTTGGCCAGGGTTTCGGCGCTGCGGCTTTTGCGCTGGGCGGTCTTGTTGGCCTGGCGGCCGCCTTCTCCCGAGCGCTTGGTGGAGGCCTTGCCCTCGGCGGCGCCTTTTCCCTTGCCGCCGTCCGCGGCCAGGGTGGCGGCGGCCTCGGAGTCGGCCTGCTCGATGGCCGCCTCGAGCTGCTGCTGCTCAGCGGTCTGGGCCGCCTTCTTCTCCGTCGCGGCGGTCTGGGTCTGGGCCTGCGCGCCCGAAGCGGCACGCTCTTTCCCCTTGCCCTTGGACGCCTTGGAGGTCTTGGATGGGGTCTTCCCCTTGGGCTTTGCTTTTGATTTGTCCTTGGTGGCTGGCATCTGCGGTGTGTCTTCTTCCCTGGGGGCGGTGGCCTCGCTGGAAACCGGTTCCGGGTTTGCGTCCGCCGCGGGTGGCGGATGAGCGTCCGGTCCCGACCCCGGGTCGTGGCTCCGGGAGGAGGGTCCGGGTCGCGGCACCTCGGGACCGGCGATCTCCACCAGGCTGAGCTGGTTTCCCTGCGCCATCGTGGATCGGCTCCCCGGGTCGAGCCCGTGGGGGCCACCGGGCAGTGGGCCCCACATCGTGCACGTCCCTACCCCCGACGCCATCCGCTCGGCGGACGGTCTGGGTATGGTCCACTCACTCGGCGGGCCCAGGCTCCCGCCGGCCCTCGCCCATGATTGAGGCCGCGCCGACGTGGAGCGCCGCGGCTCGATACTGAAACTCCGTTCATTGTAGAAGGGGGGATCGGCTTGTCAAGGTACACGTTCAGGGGGGGAAGTCCCATCCCCCCTCGCCCCGAAAAAGCGCGGTTTTTCGGGGCTCACCCCCAATCATCCTTAGGGCTCGCGCCGCTGCAGGGAAAGGCATCAGGTCGCCGTTTCACGCAATTTCGGTCCTACGCGACCCCTGAACGGTTTTACTTGCTAAGAAGACGCGCGTAGGGGCCGGTGGGCAGGACAGGGAGCGCGCAGGGGCCGGTGGGGCGGGCAGGGACCGACCGCGCGGAGCCATCACGAACGTAGGAGCTTTTCGAGGTGTTTGCCGGCCACGGGCTCACCGTAGACCGACAGCAGGATCGCCTCGATGTCGTCGGGCTCGAACTCCACCTCCACGCCCACCTGCAGGTGGCTGTCGAGCATGGAGTCGCTGGCCAGGGTGCCGCGGACCGAGGAGTCGCGCCAGCGGGTGATGCGGACCCACACCGACTCGCGGGTGGTGGACTCGCCCCGCTGTACCCGCAAGGGGATGCGAGCGAAGTACTCGAAATCCTCCGACGGACCGTTGAGCGTGAAGTGGCGGCGCACCAGGGGCAGCAGGTGTCGAGTGACCTCCTGCTCCTCCTCGCGGTTCTCCACGCCGCTGAGCGTCCGGTGCAGGTAGCCCTCCACCAGCGCGGAGACGGAGCCGAAGGTGTCGCCGTCCACCAGGCACAGGTAGGGCCCATCGTGGCCGAGGAACTCCTCGGGCGGGACCGAGGTCACGCCGGGCCGCAGGGCGCTAGACGGGTGGATCCGCAGCGTTCCGCCAGGCACCCGGAGGGGCGTCTCGAGCAGGGAGCGGGTGCCCAGGGCGGCGGACAGCAGTAGTTGGTTGACCAGCTTGCCCGCGTCACGGCCCAGGGAAGTGTCCAGGTCGAAGGTCTCCAGGTCGGAGCAGCCGAACTTGGACATGCCGTGGCTGTGGAGCCAGCCCTGCTGGGTGGACTCGTCGGTCACCAGGTGCAGGCTCACGTGATCCTCGATGGCGAAGGCATTGCGCGACAGGATCTGGCGCAGATCGTCCTCGGTCAAAAGGCGCATGGCCGACAGATCGTGGACCAGGCCTTGGCGCTGGCCGAGCACGGACCAGGCCACCGACAGCGCGGCCTGCACCGCGTGGGCCCGCCCCTCGGTGTCGTCGCGGATGGAGACGAGGAAGTGCGAGCGCGCCTCGTCCAGGATCCGCAGCACCTCGGGATCGAAGTCCTCTTCCCAGGGGGGAAGCGGCGCGTCGCCCTGGGCCGGCCCGTGCTCGAGCTGCACCAGCGGGCGGTCCTCGGCGTCGAGCAGCCACAGGGTCCACCAGGGCTCGGTGCGGTGGCGGTTGTCGAAGCGGTGGTCCGCGATCCACTGCGGCAGGCCCCGCCCCAGGGCGTCCACGGCTGGCGGATCCGGGCGTAGGGTCCAAAGGTCGTATAGTTGCTGCCAGGAACCAGGCTCGAACACGGTGTCCCTCTCTCGACTCGTTGATGACTTAGCATACAATCTGGCACATCGAAAGGGCGGCGACGGCGGCGTTTCTCGGCCGCGCCCCCGGCGCCGGGGCACGCGGTGCGCCAGGGGCGCTGCGGCTTGCCCTGGTTCGATGCGCGCGGCACGCTGTATCTCGACAACGAAATCGTTCGCGCCGCAACGCCCCCGACGGCAGCCGCGCGAGACACTCCGACGCGCCAAGGAGCGGCCCCATGACCGAGACCATGCAAGCCTACGAAAACGAGCGCATCGCAACGCCCCCGACGGCAGCCGCGCGAGACACTCCGACGCGCCAAGGAGCGGCC
>CAYFWA010000304.1:0-2012 GCA_964346625.1 uncultured Myxococcales bacterium | reverse complement strand
CCATGACCGAGACCATGCAAGCCTATGAGATCCAGGAGGGCTTCGGCCTCGATCACCTGGCCCGGGTGAAGCGGCCCCGCCCGACGCCGGGCCCGGGGCAGCTCCTATTGCGCATGACCGCCTGGTCGCTCAACTACCGCGACCTGCTCACGGTGCAGGGCGCCTACAACCCCAAGCAGCCCCTGCCCCTGATCCCCTGCTCGGACGGCGTGGGGGTGGTGGAGGCCGCAGGCGACGGCGTGAGCCGGGCGGCGGTGGGGGATCGCGTCTGCCCCATCTTCTGCCAGTGCTGGCTCGAGGGCCCCCCGGATCGCGACAAGCTGCGCTCCACGCTGGGCGGGCCCCTTGACGGCACCCTCGCCGAGTACCTGGTGGTGGACGAGCAGGGCGTGGTGCATCCCCCGGCGCACCTCACCGACGCCGAGTGCGCCGCGCTCCCCTGCGCCGGCGTGACGGCCTGGACGGCCCTGTTCGCCGAGGGGGACCTTCAGCCGGAGCAGACGGTGCTGGTGCTCGGCACCGGCGGGGTGTCCAGCTTCGCCCTGCTGCTGGCCAAGGCCCGGGGCGCCCGCGTGATCCTCACCTCCTCGGACGACGCGAAGCTCGCCCGGGCGCGGGAGCTGGGGGCCGACGACACCATCAATTACCGCGAGCAACAAAAGTGGTCCAAGCCCGTGCGCGAGCTCACCGCGGGGCGAGGCGTGGACCACGTGGTGGAGGTGGGCGGGGCCGGCACCCTGGAGCAGTCCATCCGGAGCTGCGCCATCGGTGGCCAGGTCAGCGTCATCGGCGTGCTCGCCGGGGTCGAGAGCTCCGTGCTGGTAACCCCCATCCTCATGGGGTATCTGCGTCTGCAGGGAATCCTGGTGGGCCACCGCGCCAGCTTCGAAGCCCTCAACGCCTTTCTCACCGAGCACCGGCTGCATCCCGTGGTGGGCCAGACCTTCTCCTTCGGGCAGGCTCGCGAGGCCTTCGAGCTCATGGCTCGCGGCGGCCACTTCGGCAAGATCGCCCTGGCGACCCAGGAGTCGAACGAATGACATCCTCCTCGCGCAACGCTCTGCTGATTGGCGCCACCGGGTTGGTGGGCGGCCACGTGCTCGCCCGGCTGCTGGATGAGCCCGCCTACCAGCGCGTGGTGATCCTCGGCCGCCAGCCGCTGGACGAGCCCCTGCCGCATCCCGCCCTGGCGGAGCGGGGGGCCCTCGCCTCGCACCCGAAGCTGGACGTCCGCCAGGTGGACTTCGAGGCCCTTGCCCGCTCGCCCTCGCGCACCGATCAGCCCCCCGCCGTGGCTGCGGATAAGCAAGCCTTGCCGGTTGGCTCCCCCGCTGGCTCTGCGGCTGGCTCTGCGGCTGGCTCTGCGGCTGGCTTTGCGGCTGGCTCTGCGGCTCCATCGCTGTCCGCCGCCTTGGCGGTGGACGACGTGTTCTGCTGTCTGGGCACCACCCGGCGCAAGGCGGGCTCCAAGGCGCGCTTTCGCCAGATCGACCACGGCTACCCCCTGGCCATCGCCACCCGGGCCCGCACCGCGGGCGCCTGCCAGTGCCTCGCCATCACCTCCATCGGCGCCGACCCCCGGGCCCGCAGCTTCTACCTGCGCGTCAAGGGAGAGATCGAGCGCGACCTCGCGCACCTGGGGTTCGAAACCCTGCACTTGCTGCGTCCCTCCATGCTGCGCGGCGCTCGCGCCGCGGCCCGACCCGGGGAGTCGCGCCCCGCCGAGTCGGTGGGCGGCGCGGTGATGGCCTCCCTGGCCTTCGTGATGGTGGGCGGTCTGCGGCGCTATCGCCCCATCCACGCCAACGTGGTGGCCCGGGCCATGGTGCGCCTCGCCCTCCAGGCTGCCCCCGGCCCCGGCCACCACGTCCACGAGTCCGACGCCCTGCAGCACCTCGGCGCGGACCAAGGGCTCGCAAAAGAATAAGGCTCTATCCGGATCTCTCACCACGATAATGACCCGTTTTTCGAGAGCAACGGGGTTACGAGCCGAATCTAGCGTGATCCGGATT
>CAYFWA010000303.1:6243-7770 GCA_964346625.1 uncultured Myxococcales bacterium | reverse complement strand
GGGCCTCCACGGCGGGGGCCTCCACGGCGGGGGCCTCGGCGGGAAGCTGAAGCCCCAGTAGCTCGCAGCGCAGGCCGCCGTTTCGCAGCGGGTCGCGGCGCTCTGGGGCGAGGCCGAGGCTGCCGCCGAGCTCGGCGTCACCGGTGAGCACGCCCACGCGCCAGCCGGCGAAGCGCTGGCGCAAAAGCGCACCGAAGCTGGCATACAGCAGCCGGAGCTGGCCCCGCTCCCCGAGCCGCTCGCCGTAGGGCGGGTTGACCGCCACCAGGCCGGGCGGCGGGTCGGTCCGCGACGGGGTGCCCGCCGGCGGCGCGGCGCCCTGGAGCTCGCGCCGCTCGACGTGCACGAGGCCCCGCAGCCCCGCGGACTCCACGGCTTGCAGAGCCGCACGCACGGCGGCCCGCTCGGCCTCATAGCCCACGATGGGGCCGCGGGCGGGCCCGGGATCACCGCGGCCCTTTGCGCCGCTAGCGTCCTCCGCGGTTTCTCCCGTGCCGGGCGCGGGGCGCCCGGCGAGGCGCGCGAGGCCGGCGGCGGCGCGATCCCGGGCGTCGCGCTGGAGCGCGGCCCAGCGGGCCTCGTCGTGACCGGCCCAGCCATGGAAGCCGAACCGCTCGCGGTGCAGGCCCGGGGCCACGTCGGCGGCCATCCAGGCGGCCTCGATGGGCAGGGTGGCCCCGCCGCACATGGGATCGAGCAGGGCGGCGCCGGTGGCGGCCAGGGCGGGCCAGCCGAGCAGGTAGAGCATGCCCGCGGCCACGGTCTCCTTGAGGGGGGCGGCGCCGCCGGCGCCCTGGGGCCGGTACCCCCGCCGGTGCAGCGGCGCGCCGGAAAGGTCCAGGCTCAGGGTGGCCCAGCGGCCCGACAGGTGCAGGTGCAAGGCCACGTCGGGCTCGCGCGGGTCCACCGAGGGGCGGCGCCCGGCCTCGCGCCAGAACCAGTCCACCACCGCGTCCTTGACCCGCTGGGCGGCAAAGCCGCTGTGGCGCAGGGCCGCGTTGCGGCCGGTGGCGCGGACCGCGAGGGTCTGGTCGGGGCCCAGGTGCGCGCTCCAGTCCAGGCCGTGCACGCCGGCGTACAGGGCGTCGGCGTCGGGGGCGGGGAAGCGCCCCAGCTCCAGCAGCACCCGGCTGGCGCAGCGGCTCCACAGGCAGGCCCGGTAGGCCAGGCCGAGGTCGCCGGAAAAGGCGACCCCGGCGGGCTGGGGCCGGACCTGGCGGGCGCCCAGCTCACGCAGCTCGTCGGCCACCAGGCCCGCCAGGCCCAGGGCGGCCGGGGCGTACAGCGACAGCGGGAGAGCGCGGTGCGAGGTGCTGGGCGGCTGAGGTTTGGGGGGCATGGCTGCACTGGGCGCCCGGGCGCGTCGGGGGGCGCCACGGCTCCAAAGGGCGCACATACCATTTGCATCGCGCCGGTGTCCATGTACATTGTGCCGCGATTCGACCCCACCGGTGATCCGGGAGCTCGCCTGGAGGCCTGGCGCCGTGGCGCCCCCGGATCCCGGAAGGCCCGAGCCGTGGAGGCCGG
>CAYFWA010000303.1:3629-6143 GCA_964346625.1 uncultured Myxococcales bacterium | reverse complement strand
GCGCGAGCCAGAGCGCGAGCCCCAACCCCCCGCCGCGGCCGCGCGCCGCGCTGTCCGCGCCCCCGGCGCCGGTGGAGGCCAGGCAGTACGACCCCGCCCTCATCGAGGAGACCTGGTACGCCTGGTGGGACGAAAACAAGCTGTTTCACCCCGAGCCGAACCCGGAGCGCGAGCCCCACACCATCATGATCCCGCTGCCCAACGTCACCGGGATGCTGCATTTGGGCCACGCGCTGAACAACGCCCTGCAGGACTCCATCACCCGCTGCCGGCGCATGCAGGGCTACGAGACCCTGTGGCTGCCGGGCACCGACCACGCGGGCATCGCCACCCAGTCGGTGGTGGAGCGGCGCCTGTGGGAGGAGCAGGGGCTCACGCGCCACGACCTGGGCCGCGAGCAGATGCTCGAGCGAATCTGGACGTGGAAAGACGAGTACCAGGGCCGGATCCTGAGCCAGCTCCGGCGCATGGGGGCCTCCTGCGACTGGGACCGCACCAACTTCACCATGAGCCGCAAGCTGTCGCGGGCGGTACGCCGGACGTTTCTGGAGCTGTTTGCCGAGGGGCTCATCTACCGGGGCCAGCGGCTCATCAACTGGTCGGTGGGGGTGCAGACGGCGCTGTCGAACGACGAGCTGGAGTACCACGAGGTGGACACCTCATTTTGGGACCTGCACTACCCGCTCACCCACGACCCGTCGCGGGTGATCACCGTGTCCACCACCCGGCCCGAGACCATGCTGGCCGACACCGCGGTGGCGGTGCACCCCTCCGACGAGCGCTACCGCGACCTGGTGGGCAAGACGGTGCGCCTGCCGCTGATGGACCGCGACATCCCCATCATCGCCGACGAGATCCTGCCCGACCCGCAAAAGGGCACCGGCGCGGTGAAGGTGACCCCGGGGCACGACTTCAACGACTATCAGTGCGGGCTGCGCCACGGCCTGCCCATGATCAACATCCTCAACCCCGACGGGACCCTCAACGAAAACGCCGGAGCCTACCAGGGGCTCGGAGCCATCGACGAGGCCCGCCCCAAGGTGGTGGAAGACCTGCGGGCCGAAGGGCGGCTGGGCAACATCGAGCCGCTCACCCACGCGGTGGCCCACTGCTACCGCTCGGGCACCATCGTGGAGCCGTATCTTTCGGACCAGTGGTTCGTCAAGATGGACTCCCTGGTGGAGCGGGCCCGGCGCTGCTACGCCGACGAGCACCAGGTGGCCTTCTACCCGCCCCGGCGCGGCGACGATTATCTGCGCTGGCTGGAGTCCACCCCGGACTGGTGCATCTCCCGCCAGATCTGGTGGGGCCACCGCATCCCCATCTGGTACTGCGTGGACTGCAGCCCGGGGCTCGAGCTGGACGCGGCCGGTGATCCCAAGACCGTGCCGGGCGAGGCCCGGCCCATCGTGCCCGACACCGACGATCCGGACGCCGCGCCGGCGCAGTGCCCGCAGTGCGGCGGCAGCCACCTGGTGCAAGACCCCGACGTGCTCGACACGTGGTTTTCCTCGCAGCTTTGGCCCATCTCCACGCTGGGCTGGCCCGACGACACGGCGGACCTGCGCTACTTCTACCCCACCAACGTGCTCATCACCGCCCGCGACATCCTGGCGCTGTGGGTGGCGCGCATGATCATGATGGGCATGAAGTTCATGGACGGGGTCACGCCCTTTCACCACGTCTACATCCACGGGACCATCCTCGACGAGACGGGCAACATCATGTCCAAGAGCCGGGGCAACGGCTTCGACCCGGTGAAGGTCATCGAGGGGGGCACCGACGAGATCCGGGGCAAGGCCGCGCCGGCGCCGGGCATCCCCGCCCACCGCGTGGAGCACTACAAGGTCTACGGCGCCGACCCGCTGCGCTACGGCATCCTGTCGCTCACCACGGGCTTCAACCAGAACCTCAAGCTGTCGGTGACCCGCACCCCCCGCGACGGCGGAGGCGCGCAGCCCGAGTTCGACGTGGAGGTGCCGATCTTCGAGGAGGGCCGGCGCCTGTGCAACAAGCTGTGGCAGGCCTACCGGGGGGTGATCCTGCCCAACGTGGAGAGCCTCTCGGCGCCGGCGCGCGCCGGGGAAACGAACGCAGCGGCCGACGCCGAGAGCCCCCACCCGGAAGACCGCTGGATTCTTTCGCGCCTTGGCCACGGCGTCGCCGAGGTCACCGAGCACCTGGCCGAGTACCGGCTGGGGGAGACCTGCGACCGGCTGTATCATCTGTTTTGGGACGACTTCTGCTCCTGGTACCTGGAGGTGGCCAAGCCCCGGCTGTGGGGCAACGACGACGAGCCGAGCCGCGCCCACGCCCAGCGCACGGTGCTGCGCTGCGCCGACGCCATCTTGCGCATGTTCCACCCGCTGATGCCCTTCATCACCGAGGCGCTTTGGCAACAGCTCCGCCCGGCGCTGCAGGCCGCCGGCCTGGTGGCCGATCCGGCCACCCCGGCCACCCCGGCCACCCCGGCCACCCCGGCCACCCCGACCGACTCGCCGGGCGTCCCCGAAG
>CAYFWA010000303.1:0-3529 GCA_964346625.1 uncultured Myxococcales bacterium | reverse complement strand
CGGCCACCCCGGCCACCCCGGCCACCCCGACCGACTCGCCGGGCGTCCCCGAAGATCCGGCCACCCCGGCCACCCCGGCCACCCCGGCCGCCCCGGCCACCCCGGCCGACTCGCCGGGCGTCCCCGAAGAGCCGGCGCTGATCATCGCGGCCTGGCCCGAGGCCGCGTCGTTCCCCACCGACGCCGCCCTGGAGGCGCAGGTGCAGCTCGCCCGCGAGGTGGCCAGCGCCATCAACGCCGTGCGGGCCGAGGTGCCCGGCGTGCCGCCGGGGCAGGCCCTGCCCCAGGTGGTGCTGTGTGCCGAGGCCGACAGCGCCGACGCCCTGGAGGCGCTGCGGCCCCACTGGCCCGCCATCGCCCGGCTGGCCAAGGTCTCGCACATCGAGGAGGGCGACCTGGCCGCGCCGCCGCCCACCAGCGCCGCGGCGGTGGCCTCGCCGCTGCGCATCTTCGTGCCGCTCGAGGGGCTCATCGACGTGGCGGCCGAGCGGGCCCGGCTCCAAAAGAAGATCGCCAAGCTCCAAAAGGCCTCCGCCGGCCTGGAGCGCAAGCTGGCCAACCCGAGCTTCGTGGACAAGGCTCCGGCCGAGGTGGTGGAAAAAGACCGCGGCCGCCTGGAGGAAAACCGCCAGGCCGAAGCCCTGCTGCAGGCCCAGCTCGAGCGGCTGGGCTAGCTGCGTGCCAGCCCCGACGGTTTCTGCGCGGTGGCGAGCGGAGAGGCGCGAGTGGGGCGCGGGCGACGGCCCGGGGCCGCGAGCGCCACCAGCAGCGCAACGCCCAGGGGGGCCCACAACGCCGTGGGCACATGTTTCCAAAGCGGCTCGGTGGGGAGCTCGGGGGTGAGCGACATGGCGGCCAGCCCGGCGAGCACGCCGATGGCCGCGGCGAGCACCACGGGCGCGCGGCGCCGGCTGGCCAGCAGCGCCCACAGCGGCACCAACCCCACCGCCAGAGCGAGGCAGAGCCATCGGATCTCCTGCCAGACCAGAAAAAACCAGGCGTCGTACAGCCCCCCCCGCTGGTTCACGATTCTATGCCACAGCAGCCTGAAGCTGGACACCGAGCCTCGCCGCTTGCCCCCGAAGCAGCAGGCGCCGCTGGAAAAGCACTCGAGTTGCTCGACCAGCATCCGGCGGGTCTGGCGGCGCAGCGCCACGGCGCGGGGGATCCGCGCCAGGGGCACGACCCGCTCCCGCCGGGGGTTTTCCTCGCTCCCCGTACACTGCCGCCCCCCCTCGTTGAGCGATGGTGTCAAAAAGCAGTTCCTGAGCAGGGCCTGGGGCGCTTCACCTCTGGCAGGCCGGGGCACGAGCAACAGCACCACCACGGCCAGCGCCGTGCCCCCGGTGAGCCAGGCGGCGACCCGCCCCCGTCGTCGTAGCCAATGCTGACTCCAACGCCACTGCCCCTCGGCCCGAAGCCAACCCGACACCGCCCAGAGCAGGGCCCCGAACGACAAGACGAACAGCAGACCGTGCAGCGCCGCGTCGAAGCTCCAGCGGGGCAGGCCCAAATGTGGCGCCAGGCGGGGGGGAGACCACAGGGTCACGCCGAGCACGGCGAGCGCGCCCAGGACGGCCAGGCCGGCCCCCGCCGGCTGGCTGAGCCGGTGACGCCGCAGCCACAGCAGCGGCACCAGGCTCGCAAGCAGCGCGGCCACCGCCCCCCCGAGCACGAGGCGGCGCTCCAGGCCGTTCCAGATGGGGTAGGCGCGGCTCACGGGTCGAGACCAGAGCTGCGTTGGCGGGTGGACCATCGCCGGAAGGAGCCACAGGTGCGCGACGACGGCCGCCGCCAGCGCCAGGAGCAACCCGACCTGGATCCAGGTGCGCGGCGCGATGGGGGGGCGGGGCTCGCGCCCGGCCGCAGGCGCGGGTACAGCGCTCGCCGCCGGGCCGAGGGTGGACCGATGGGCGGGCGTCTTCGGTGTAGAGGCACCCATGAGTCGCTCCTACGGCCGGGCCGGGGTCTGTCCGAAGCCGGTGACCGGTTTCCAGTTGTCGTGCGGCTTGGGAGGCAGGCAGTGGGGCCCGCGATCGGGCTCGTTGTAGCATTTCAGGACATCGATCTCCTTCCGTACGTACTTGTGCAGGGCGAAGGTCCAGCTGTCGTAGCCGACGTCTTCGTAGAGCTCGCCGAACCACACCGACTGTCCCTTGAGCTTGCGATACGACGGGATCTCCTCGAACAAAATCGCCAGCAGCCGCTCGCGCCGCTCCAGCATCTGCTGGGTGAGCGCCGCCTGCCCCTCGGACGTTTTGTACCCGCTCGCGTACTTCACGTAGCGCACCACCTGGGCCCGCGCCTGCTGGTCGTCGGTGGGCAGCTCGATGTTTTTGCGCTTGAGCTCCGACAGCAGCTTCGAGGCGCGCAGCGGCTCCGCCAGGGCGCTGCTTTTCCCCTTGGCCGAGGCGGTGCCGAAAAGGGGGTGCTGCAGCAGGTGCTGGTAGCTGTGTGTCACCGCGGGGAGGTACTTGGCGTGGGCCGGCTGGGCCAGCACCTCGGCGATCTGGGCCCGATCCCCCTGGGTGGCGCTTTTCCAAAAGGCCGCGCAGCCGCCCAGCTTCTCCAGGGCCTGCCGCGCGCCCCCCGTTTTCGGCAGGCCGGCCCACAGCAGGGCGAACTGGATGCGGTCCCCATCGCAGAGGCCGGCGCGCCGCTGCAGCCCAAGGGCCATGGTCACGAACCGGCGGGTCTCGGGCGTGGCAGCTTGCCCGGGGTCGCCGCCCCGCCCATCGAGGCCGAGCTGGTCGAAGAGGTGATCCCGCAGCCGGGTCGCGAGCGCGCCCTTCTGCAGTCCCCAACCGCCCAGGATGTGGGCGATGGCCCCCGCGGCCTGGCCCTGCGTCTTGAGCTGCCCCGCGGCCTGCGCGTCGGCGCCGAGCACCGCGCTGGCCCCGCGGTCGCGGCCGACATTCACTGCATGGTTCAGAGACGATGCGATGGGTTCGGTCATGGTTTTTCTCCTTTGCTTTTCAAATGGTTTCCCTGGTTGTTTCTCAGGACGATGAACCCGGCCGCCCCGCGTCGCGGTTCGGGACCCACGGCCGATGTCGCGGTTCTCGGCCAGCGCCCCCAGCGGTTGCGTTTTTTTTTTCGATCGCCGACGAAACGGAAAATCAGAAGGGCGATTGACCCGGCCACAAGGAGCGGAATACGATCGGTTATTCAGCCCGAGAGGATCGCTGCATGTCCCGAATCCGTAACCGCGCCGCCCGCGCCTGGACGCCGCCCGAGGGCCCGGGTCGGGAGCCCCTAAAATGGTTGGTTTTTTCGAGGCACCCACTGCGGTGGGCCGGGCAGAGGCGGGGGCGGGGGCCCGCGCCGACGCTGGCGCTGGCGCTGGCGCTCGGTCTCACGGCGCTGCTTTGCGCGGGGCTGCTGCCGGCGTGCTCGGACGATGACCCGGGTCCCGCGCCCGACGCGGCGGTGGACGGCGGCGGGGACGGCGCCCGCGCCAGCGCGCAGTCGGCCTCCATCTGGCGCACCAGCGCGTCTACGTCGTCGAAGCGCGCCTCCCCCCGCAAGA
>CAYFWA010000302.1:6054-7773 GCA_964346625.1 uncultured Myxococcales bacterium | reverse complement strand
CGATGCCGAAAAAGCGACTACCTTTAGACTGTTGCCAACAGCGCAAATGGCTCCCTGCTCACCGTCCGAGCCAGTTCTGTACAACGAAAAGGCTCAGGTCTTTTGCCAGTGCCCCTCGGAACGGCGAGGCTCCTTCGCTATAATGCGCGCCGGCGAGACAGCGCCTCGCCTCGACAACCGAAGGACGCAACCCGCATTGTGCAACCCGCAACCCAAGCGCGAGGCTCGCCGAGGCTCGGCGCGAAGGATGAAGGACCATGACCGCGAAGACCATCGATCAGCTCCAGGTCGGCGACTCTGCCCAGAACGCTCGCACCATCTCCGAGTCCGACGTCTACACGTTCGGCGGCGTCATCGGGGATCTCAACCCGCTGCACACCGACGCCGTCGCGGCGGGCAAGGGCCTGTTCGGCAAGCGCGTGGCCCACGGGATGCTCACCGCGTCTCTGCTCTCCGGCGTGTTCGCCCACCAGCTCCCGGGAAATGGGACCATCTTCCTGGGGCTCGAGATCAAGTTCAGAAAGCCGGTCTACCTCGGGGACACGGTCACCGCCCGGGTGGAGGTCGCCGAGCTACACGTCGACAAGAACATCGCCCGGTTTCGCTGCGAGTGCACCAATCAGGACGGCGCGACGTTGCTCACCGGAGAGGCCACGGTGATGCCCCCGAAGTGATGGGTTCATCTCGCGAGCACCGATCCTCGCCCCTCGCCCGCACCGCGGTGATACGGGAGTGAAACAGGCGAAGGGAAGGGATGCCGATGTCGTCACGAGGGGGAAGCGTGGCCTTTCGGCGCACCGCGTCGAAGAACGGCTCGAAGGGATTGTTTCCGTGCATTCGCGAGCACTTGGCGGTTTTGACACAATGTGTTATGTTCCGCCGGTGATTCGGTGCCCGGTCTCCCCCGGTGGTTCGACTCTCGGCGGCTCCCGGGGCGCCGGGCCCTTGTGACGCTCGAGCCCGATTCCAGACTCGAGGCGAGGCATGAAAGCGAGGAGACGAGGCCGATGTCCGAGCCCAGAGTGATCAAACGCTACGCCAATCGCAAGCTATACGACACGCAGCATAGCTGCTACGTGACCCTCGAGCAGATCGCCGAGATGATCCGGGAGGGGGAAGACGTCCGCATCGTGGACAACAACACCAAGGAGGATCTCACCTCCGTGACCCTGGCCCAGATCATCTTCGAGGAGGAGAAGAAGCGGCGGCTGCTGCCCCTGGTGGGGCTCAAGGCCATCATCCAGACGAGCGGGGAGTCCATCCAGGACTTCGTGAACCAGGTGCGGGGTGAGGTGGACACCCGGGTGGGGAAGGTCTTCCGCCGCCCCGAGGGCGAAGAGGGGGCCGTGGAGGGCGCACCAGGCGCCACCGCGGAGGAGTTCCTGCAGGCCGAGACGGCCGGGGAGGGCGCGGACTCCGCCGAGGTCCTTGGCGCGGCCGAGTCGGCGAAGACGGCCGCCGCCTTCCGGGAGTTTCTGAAGAAGTCCGAGCGGCGCCTCGACGAGTGGCAGAACCAGGTGGATCAGCAGGTGCGGAAGGTGGTCGACAACGTCCACCCCATCCCGCGTCTCCAGAAGGACCTACAGACCGCCCTCGAGCGCATCGGGGAGCTCGAGAAACGCATCGAGGGGCTCGTCAAGAAGGGCAAGGGCAAAGAGAAGGACACGTAGGGGGGCTCGCAGGTCGATAATCCCAGCCCGGGGCTCGCAGGTCGATAAT
>CAYFWA010000302.1:2047-5954 GCA_964346625.1 uncultured Myxococcales bacterium | reverse complement strand
CGCAGGTCGATAATTCCACCCCAGGGTGCGCAGGTCAGTAATCCCAGCCCAGGGATACAGAGTAGGTCTGCTGGAGCTTGGCGCTGTCCTGGATGCTGGCGCCGTCGAAGGCCAGGGTGTCCTTGCTGCTGCCGGGCAGGGCCCAGGAGGCCTCGATGGTGAGCACGAAGCGGTAGTAGATCATCCGCAGGCCCAAAAAGAGCCGGTGGCGCAAGATGGCGTCCTGGTCGTCGAACACGTAG
This sequence comes from uncultured Myxococcales bacterium, assembly GCA_964346625.1. GTDB lineage: Bacteria > Myxococcota_A > Polyangia > HGW-17 > JAJRWW01 > CAYFWA01. The sequence goes on along the minus strand of CAYFWA010000302.1, from coordinate 5,712 downwards.
TTGTTGCTGCAGTCCGCGTCGGTGCAAAACTGTCCCGGGGGGATGGGCTGGTTCATGTCGCAGGAGCCGTCCACCGAGCACTGCAGGGAGTCCACGCCGGGCGTGGAGTCGATCACCTGGGAGTCGGCGATGATCCAGAGCACGTTGTAGCCGACGTAGGGGGTCATGTTGATGACACCGCCCACGCCGAAGGACTTGGAGGCCGAGATGTCCAGCCCCAGCAGGGTCATGTCCACCTGGCTGTTGCCCACCACGCGCTGACCGGTGAACCGGGCCGCCAGGGCCGGGGTGGGCCAGTGCAGGAACCCCTCGTGCAACGCCACCTTGGCCGAGGCGTTGAGCACGAACATGTGGCTGTCCACCAGGTGGGTGAAGCCGGCGGCGAGCTCGAAGCTGGGCACCGGGAACCAGATGCCCTTGCGCGCCTCCAGCGACAGGGTGCTCATCACGGGGTCGGGGCTGCGGTTGAGCCCGTTCGTCCAGTAGTCGGCCTTGTTGTCCAGGGTGGTGGCGGCGTACTTGGCGCTCAGCGCGAAGCCGTTGAACCCCGTGGTCTCGGCCGGCGCGTGGAACTGGGGCGCGAGCACGAGGCCGAGCTGAGACATCAGGCTGCGGTACGCGCTGTTGCGGTCCACATTGGTGGTGAAGCCATTGTAAAGCCTGGACAGGTTCAGATCGTTATTGTAGTCGTTGGCACGGGCCGCAGGGGCGGTCAGTAGAAGCAGTGCCAGCGCCAAGGTTACAAGCGTAGAGAATTTCATGGCCTTCCCTGAGTGCATGGTCCTTGAAAGGTAGCCCCATCGACGAGAAGGTGTCAAGACTTGTAGCCTCTGACGCAGCCTTTGACATAGCCTTGGATGAGGCTGCGCGACGCCATCGTCCTTCCCATTGCGGTGGCCCGGAACGAGAAGACGATAGCTCATGTCCGACCCACCGGTGATGCGAGGCGCCAACGTGCCGGATCCGGCCCGACCGGAGCTGCTGATCCCAGCGCCGGAGCCCCCCTTGCGGATCGTGCTCACAGAGCCGCGGATTCCCCCGAACGTGGGCGCGGTTTCCCGGATCTGCGCGGCCATCGGGGCGCCGCTGGTAATCGTCGGCGAGGTGACCTTCCGCGAGGATCATCCCGCGCGCAGGCGCGCCGGGCTCGACTACTGGACACGAGTTCAGAAGGTGTACCTGCCCGACTTTGATGCCCTGCAAGCGGCCTTCCCGGAGTCCCGGTTCCATCTACTGTCCACGCGGGCTGGCCGCTCGCTATACGACGTTGTTTTTTCCCCGGGGGATCTGCTGATGTTCGGCTCCGAGGACGATGGCCTGCCCATGGATCTGCAGGAGGCGTACCCAGAGGCCTGCGTGCGTATCCCCATGGTGCGCGGCGTGCGCAGCCTGAACCTCTCGTCCAGCGTGGCCATCGTCGGGTACGAGGCGGTGCGCCAGCTAATGAATGCGTAGCGCCACCTCGTGAACGCGGCGCGCCATACGGTCCTACGGTCTGGGATGCGGCGCGGCGCGGCGCGCTCGGTCAGACGTGCTAGATTGAATCCGTCATGGACCCGGCCAAGCTCACCGAGCTGTTCTCCCGCTATCAGAACCTGGAGCTGGTGCTCGACAGCCTCCCGGACGCGGTGATCGTCCACGACGTGGACCGGCGGATCACCTTCGTGAATCGAGTCGCCGAGCGCCTGGTGGGTCTGTCGCGGGCGGAGATCATCGGCCGGGACTGCTGGACCGTGCTCGAGGGGGGCTTTTGCGGCAGCCGCTGCGCGTTCTGCGATCAGTGCGTCCCCGACTTCGATCTGGAGCAGTATCCCCTGGTGGTCACGAGCCACCACGGGGAACGCCGCCGGGTGGAGATGACGGTGGTGCCCATGCGGGACGACGCGGGGGAGATCGTGGGGGTGCTGGCCTATGCCCGGGACGTCACCGAGGTGGAGGAGCTGCGCCGCGCCATGGAGCAGGAGCGGAGCTTTCAGGGGCTGGTGGGGGAGCACCACCTCATGCAGGAGGTCTATCAGACCATCCGGGAGGTGGCGCCCACGGACGTGCCGGTGCTGGTGAGCGGGGAGAGCGGCACGGGCAAGGAGCTCGTGGCGCGGGCCGTACACGAGGAATCCGAGCGCGCCGGCAAGCCCTTCGTGGCGGTGAACTGCGCGGCGCTGCCCGAGAACCTGCTCGAGAGCGAGCTGTTCGGCCACGTGCGGGGCGCCTTCACCGGCGCCGTGAAGGACAAGAAGGGCCGCTTCGCGCTGGCCGACGGGGGTTCGCTGTTTCTCGACGAGGTGGGGGAGCTGCCCCTGAGCATGCAGGTGAAGCTGCTGCGCGTGCTGGAGACCCAGCGCTTCGAGCTGGTGGGGGGGGAGCGCTCCGTGGCCGTGGACGTGCGGATCATCAGCGCCACCAACCGGGAGCTGCGCAGCCGGGTGGCCGACGGCGCCTTCCGGCAGGACCTGTACTTTCGTCTGGCGGTGGTCCCCATCACGCTCCCCCCCCTGCGCCAGCGGCGCACCGACGTGCTCGCCCTGGCCGATCACTTCCTGGTGCGCTTCTCCGCCCAGCGCGACGCCACACCGCCGGCCCTGTCCGAGCGCGCCCTGGAGCGCCTGCTGGACCACGACTGGCCCGGCAATGTCCGGGAGCTGATGAACGCGCTGCAGTACGCCCTGGTCAAGTCACCCGGCGATGTCATCGACGCCCGCCACCTCCCTGCCGAGGTAGGCGCGGCCGAGGTGGGCGCGGCCGAGGTGGGCGCGGCCGAGGTGGGCGCGGTCGAGGCTGGCGCGGCCGAGGTGGGCGCGGTCGAGGCTGGCGCGGCTAAAAGGGAGCCGCGGTGGGATGCCGCGGCCGAACGCGTCGCCACCTCCCCCCCGCCCCAGTCCAACGAAGCCAAGGCCCCGGCCGCGGCGCGCGTTGGGCGCAAGCCGAAGCTCACCCCCGCTCAAGTGGAGGCCGCCTTGGCCGAAGCCGGCGGCAACCGCTCCAAAGCGGCCCGCCTCCTCGGCGTCGGCCGATCCACCCTCTACCGTCACCTGGACCGCGGCGCGAGCTGATCTCGGCGGATCCCGGCGCGCCCCGGGATCGCTCATCGAAGCGAACCCCAAACTTTTTCGCAGCTCCGCAGGTCGGCTCCGGCGGCCGATTCCGGCGGCAGGCTCCGGGGGCCGGCGGCCGGAGCCGACTCCCGTAGCGGCTCCAGGAGGGAGGAGGGAGGAGGGAGGAGGGGGGCGATCCCTCTCACTACGGCGATCACTGATTCAGTGATCCGGGTTGTGAGAGTATTTCCGGCCGCGGCACCCGCCGATCCGCGGGCGAATGGCTCTCACAGGCCCCTGATGGCCGCTTTTCAGCGTCCGAAGACCCCAGAATCCTCTCACTACGGCGATCACTGATTCAGTGATTCGAGTTGTGAGAGGGAATGGGGTGTGGAACTTTCGTTCCCGATTTGCGTCAATAGGAGAGCACCATCCAGGAGAATGCTCATGCGCCCACCGACTACCCGCTCGCTCCTGCCGGTCCTCGCCGTGATCCTCCTGCTCGGCCCGACGCCAGGCGGCCACGCCCAAGCCCGCAGAGGCGCCAGCGCCAGCGCCAGCGCCGGCGTCACAGCCAAAGCCAAAGCCAAAGCCAAAGCCAAAGCCAAAGCCAAAGCCAAAGCCAAAGCCAAA
>CAYFWA010000302.1:0-1947 GCA_964346625.1 uncultured Myxococcales bacterium | reverse complement strand
GGGCGCGCCGCCGCTTCGCACGCTGGCGCGTCGTCTCCGGCGGTGGGAGCGCCGCGCCGGCGGCGGCCGCTGCCTCCTCCGGCGCTGATGGTGCGACGCGGGAGCCGATCGGTGCCGCTGCGGATCACGCGGGCGGACATCCGGGCCCGCATCGTTGGGCACCTGGCCGAGACCGAGATGACCCTGACCTTTTACAACCCGAACCCTCGGGCCATCGAAGGCGATTTGTACTTTCCGCTGCCCGAGGGCGCCACGGTCAGCGGCTACGCGCTGGACGTGAAGGGGCGCATGGTGGACGGGGTGGTGGTGGGCAAGCACCGGGCGCGTCAGGTCTTCGAGACCGAGGTCCGGCGCGGCGTGGACCCGGGGCTGGTGGAGTGGACGCAGGGCAACAACTTCAAGACCCGCGTCTTCCCGATCCCGGCCCGGGGCAGCCGGAAGATCCGGGTTGCCTACGTGAGCGAGCTGGCGAGCAGCGCGAAGGGCGCCGTGTACCACCTGCCGCTGGGCTTTCGCCGAAAGGTGGCGCGGCTGTCGTTGCGGCTGGAGGTGGTGAAGGCGACCGCGGAGCCGTTGGTGCTGCGGGGTGGCCCGCCGGGCCTGAGTTTTGGCGCCTGGCGCGACAGCTACGTCGCCCAGACCCGGTTGTCCAACGTCAAGTTGACCCGGGCTCTGCGGGTGGCCCTGCCGCAGTTGGACCAGCGGCCGGTGCGCGTGGAGCGGGCGCCCGATGGGAAGGTGTACTTCTCCATTCGGCACCGCATGACGCCTCCCGCGGCCGCGCCGGCCGGACGGCCCCGTCACCTCGCCCTCTACTGGGACGCCTCCCGCTCCCGCGGGCAGGGCGACGCCGTGGAAAAGGAGCTGCGGCTGCTGTCGGGGTACCTTCAGCGGATCGGCCGTCACCCGCTGATCGTGTACCTCCGGCTGTTTCGCCATCGGGCCGAGCGGCCGCGGCGCTTCGTCTTGCCGAGACAGCGCGCGGCCCTGATGCGCGCCCTGCGCCGGGTGCGCTACGACGGCGGCACCCGCGTCGGCGCCATCTCGCGGGTGCAGGGACGGGTGGATCGCGTGCTGCTGTTTTCTGATGGTCTCTCGAATCTGGGCCAGGCCCGGCCTCCGGAGCTGGGGGCGCCCGTATACAGCATCAACGCCGCGAGCCGCGCCAACCACGCATTTTTGCGCTACCTGGCGCAGCGCTCCGGCGGCGCCTACCTGAACCTGTCGCGTCTGGATGGCGACGCCGCCCTGGCCGCGCTGGGTGCCGAGCGGTTCTCCTTCATCAAGGCCACCGTGCGTGGCGGGACCGCGGGCCGGCCGGGCCGGGGCGGCGCTGGGAATGGGGCGCGCCACCTGTACCCCCGTCGGCCCGCGCCCATGACCGGCGCGTTCACCGTGTCGGGCGTGCTCACGGGCCGCGCCGCCACGGTGACCCTGCACTACGGGGTGGGGCAGCGGGTCACCCACCGGCGCTCGTTCCGGGTGCGCCGGACCGATGCGGTGTCCGGGGATCTGCTACGGCGTCACTGGGCGCAGCAGAAGCTGGACCACCTGCGGGCCCTGCCGGAGCGCAACGCCGAGGAGATCGCCGCCCTGGGGCGCGCGCACTCCATGGTCACGCCTGGCACCTCGCTGCTGGTGCTCGAGCGGCTGTCGCAGTACCTCGAGCACGGCGTGCGGCCGCCCAAGAGCTGGCCCGCCATGCGCGCTCGCTACGACGCGGCCGCGCGACGCCGGGATCGGGTCGAGAAGCGGCGCGCGCGCTCCAAGCTCGCCAAGGTAGTCGCCTTGTGGAAAAAGCGCATCGCCTGGTGGAGCCGGCGCTATCGCTACCCGAAGAACTTCCGCTACGGCAAACGCCGGGCATCCAAGCGAGCCGCTTCCTTCGGTCGGGGCGGTCGCCGGATGCGCTCGGGGAGCGACGCGGCGGGCTCCTTGGGTTTGGGC